>JAJZZW010000086.1 GCA_021797385.1 Thermoplasmata archaeon
CCATACTGTAATGCTACACGGGGCAATATTTATTATACCGTGAATAATATTAACATATGGAAGAGAAATCTATAGTTTTCGGGACAGGGTGCTTCTGGTGCAGTGAAGCGATATTCAAGCTTATCAAGGGTGTTACAAAGGTTGTGCCGGGATATGCCGGTGGGCATACAGAAAATCCCACGTACCGGCAGGTGTGCACCGATAGGACCGGGCATGCCGAAGTTGTGGAAGTATATTATGATCCTGAAATCATCGGTCTCGAACAGCTTCTGGAACTTTTCATGGCGGCACATGATCCAACATCACTGAACAGGCAGGGAAATGATATAGGTACCCAGTACCGTTCCATTATACTTTACAATACCCAGGAAGAGGAAAAAATTATCAAAGATTTTCTATCATCAAAGCAGAAAGATTACAAAAAACCCATAGTTACAGAGGTAAATAAACTTGACCGTTTCTACGAGGCCGAGGATTACCATCATAACTATTTTGCAGATAACCCCACGAATCCTTATTGCTCAATGGTTATCAGACCCGAGGTGAATGATTTCATCCTACGCCATGGCAATGTATTGAAAACAATGAAAAATTAATACGGTGTTGAGGGAAATTTTGTCTTTACATCGAATTTCTTGTTTTTTAACTCTATGGCAACAGAATTTATTTTTACTTTATCTATTCCCAGATTCTGTGAAAATGACATGTCTATTATTTTCTTCCCTGTATTGACTATTATAATTCCGGCATTGGCATCCCCCTTTCCCACACCTTCACTGCTGCCGTACTTATCTATGAATTTATCAATGCTGGTTATATAATTATTGAGATCATCAAGGCTTTCCGCCAGTCTTCCCAGTGGAACACACATGGTATCTGAACGGAAGCTATGCCTTATATTGAATGCTACACAGTTAGCCATATGAGAATATTTTTTCAATGAATATAACGTTATCTTATGAAAATAAAATTGAACTCGATATTTATAAAAATTATTTGTTTAAAAGGATTAATAGGAATATTAATAAGCCATTCAATCAATCTGCTACTATGGATTACAGGGACAGGTACGTGAACGGTAAAGGTGAATATATTGATGATATGAAATTTAATGACATGCTCTATATGTCCGTGGTAAGAAGCCCCTATGGAAGAGCCCGCATAAAAAATGTCAAAGGAGGATTGAATGCCTCAGAACTGAAACTTTTCTATAAATCCTCCATGGGTGAGATGGCATCCCTTGGTGGAACCTCAAATTCTATTTACCTTGAGCCAGTGTTTGCAATCGATAAGGTAAATTATGAGGGGCAGGCAATAGCCGCGGTTTTCGGAAAAACCAGGTATGAGGCTGAAGATTTGCTGAATACCGTTTCCGTTGAATATGAACCGCTGGACGCGGTTTCCAGCATTGAAAGCGGGCTTGAAAAGGAACCGATTCATGATGGCACAAAGGACAATATACTTGCAAAAACGGAGTTGGGCAAAGATTTCGACGAAAATGATGTGGATTTTGATTTCATACTTGAAGATGAATTTTTCAATGAGAGGATTATAGCGAACTCCATGGAAACAAGGGGATGCATCGCAGTATACAATAATTCGACACTTACCTTTTATGTTTCCACGCAATCGGTGCAGTCGGTGAAGGCTGGACTGATACAGGCGTTGAAACTGGAACCGGATAAGGTTAGGGTAATCCAGGCAGATACAGGAGGTGCATTCGGTGTAAAGGGTTCTTTCTACCCGGAATATGTTATGGCTGCATATGCGGCAATGAAGTATAAAAGGCCGGTAAAATGGATTGAAACAAGGACTGAACATCTTCAGGCTGCATATCCGGGCAGGGGTGCAAAGGCAAAGATCAAGATTTATGCCAGGAACGATGGTAAAATCACCGGGATCAAGGGTGATGTATATGTAGATGCCGGGGCTTATGATGCAGGGACCGGGGGCTTTGCAGCCAGATTCATAGCATACCAGATAACCGGGCCCTATAATATCGAAAAAGCATATATGAAGGCATATTCAGTTTTGACCAATAAAGCTCCCATGGGACCGTACCGTGGCGCAGGAAGGCCTGAAGCAGCATTCTTCATGGAGAGGATGATGGATTTGCTTGCTGACAGGATCCAGATGGATATATCTGAGGTAAGGCTGGTAAATGCATCCACGGAGCCATTTACATCACCTACAGGATTAACCATCAAGGAAGCAACCAGGCCGTTCCTTGAGAAGGCTCTCGAAGCAGTTGATTACAGGAGGATATCCAGAGAGGCAAAAACAGGGCTTGCTTTCTTTATACTCATACCAGCATCTAGACCGGGAGAGAGCGCGAGAATAGATGTGGCTGATGGAAAAGTCACAGCACAGCTGGGCGGTAATGTGCACGGACAGGGACATGAACTCTTCGTGAAGGACATGCTCAGTAATTCTTTTCAGATTGAACAGGACCTCATATCACTGTCAAATGGAGACACTGCACTAATGGAACGTGGTATCGGCAGCTGGGGAAGCAGGACTGCAATAGCAGGCGGGTCTGCACTGATGGCGGTTGCAGCGAAAATCAGGCAACAGGTAATAGACAAATACGGAAAATACAGCCCCGAAAATCTTTTATCAGGAAATTACAGTGCATATGAATTCCTTGATATAGACTATGACGTTAACTCAGTTAATTTCAACATGATTACCGCTGATAGAGATTCAAACAGCAGGGTAGTAATGAGGGACTGGTATTCATATTATGATCTCGGTCATGTACTGAGCCCGGTTAACGTTGTTGCACAGATAACAGGCGGCGCCCTTGAGGGAGTAGGTCAAATGTTTTCAGAGTCATTGAGATATTCAAACGAAGGGCAGCTAATGACCACGAGCATTACTGACGCCGGAGTATTATCAGCAGATTATGCCCCGAAGCTACATATCAAATGGGTAGAAAACGGTTCCCCTGCACCTGACAAGGCAAAAGGGCTTGGGGAAGCACCAACAATAGGAACTCCTGCTGCACTGGCCAGGGCCATAGAACTGGTAACAAGGAACAGGGTAAAAAATACGCCCATAAGGCTTGAAGACCTGGCAAAGTTATAAAAATTTATTAATTTTTTCAGAATTTTCCTGTAAATTTTCCATGACTTAACTTTATTTTAGATGTGGGAATTCTATTTCATGATACTCGGAGATAAGGATACTGGATGCAGTTTGAATCAAACGGGGGCTTACCTGGAAGAATTATGGATCAACGGAAGCACTATAATAAGGAAAAGCCCAGATGGCCATGTGACACATGGGGGTGCAGCCGTGCTATTCCCCTTCGGGAACAGAATAAAAAATGCGGTATACCGTTACAATGGCATGGAATACCATCTTCCTGAGAATGACGGAAAAAATAGTATACATGGGCTGGTCAGGGACGTACTATTCAACTATATACATGGAAAAAACTATATTGAGTTCTATACATATTTCACAAACAATTCATATCCGGGCAATGCTGAGATCAGCATTAGATATGAAATTAAGGGGAAGGAGTTCAAGACACTCTTCACTGTTAAATCTGTTTCGGGATCAATTCCGGTGGAAATTGGCTTTCATCCATATTTCAGGGTTACAGGAAAGTATTCCATGGATTATAGTGGAAACGCCATGGAGCTGGAGTATAAGGATGAATACTTCCCTGATGGCAGGTATCGTCCTGTTGATCTGAGAAAGGCTGATTTAAGAACATCCAAATTTGACAATGCGTACCTGATCGACTCTGACATTTCCATCAAGGATGAAAACCATGAAATTTTAATCAGACGAGAAAATATGCCTTATACTGTAATTTACAACGGCGAATATGCGGGAAATGATGCCGTTGCAGTGGAACCCATGACAGGTGCTCCGGATGTTTACCACAACGGCATGGGGCTGATAACACTGGAAGAGGAAGAAACATTCATGTGCTCATATTCTGTCTCATTGCTGGAACAATTTATATAAATTTTGAGCCACTGCATATATTTATTATTAATAATCGCATTATTTTTTTGATTAACATGAAAACAATAGATTTGTCCGGAAAAGTTGCCATCGTGACAGGAGCCAGTGGTGGTATAGGAAAAGCAGTTGCACTTGCGCTTGCCTCCGCCGGTGCATCGGTGGCGGTTCACTACGGGCATAATAAAGCGGCAGCAGATGCAACTGTAAAGGAAATACAGGCAATGAAAGCCAGGGCTGTAGCGATTAGCGCCGATATGACCAAAACCGATGAGGTGGAAAAGCTATTTTCTACTGTTGATTCTTCACTGGGTACTGTGGATATACTGGTAAATTCAGCGGGTATAGATGGGCCCAGGCAAATGCTGGGAGATGATTCCATTGATGACTGGCAGAAGGTAATTTCAGTAAACCTGTTCGGACCATATTACTGTTCCAGGATGGCAGTACAGCGTATGATTAAGAAGCACAGCGGAGTGATCATAAATATCACATCGGATCATGTAAAGATTCCCTGGGCCGGATACACTGCATACTGCAGCGCCAAGGCAGGGCTTGACATGCTTACCAAGACACTGGCACAGGAAACGGCCGACAAAGGCATAAGGGTAATATCCATAGCACCGGGAGCAATCAAAACTGCGATAAATAAATCAGTCTGGGAAGACCCGGAAATGCTGAAAGATTTGGATAATAAAATAGCCATGGGAGTACCAGGGGATGGACAGGATGTGGCTAATGCTGTATTATTTGCTGCGAGCAGCATGGCATCCTATATGACCGGAACAACCCTGGTAGTTGATGGTGGAATGCTCATATACCCTGATTTCAGGCACGGGGGATAAACCATACAATTATTGATTGAAAATTATAAAATAATTACAAATAAATTTTAAAAAAATTTGTTAATAAAATAAGTTATTTTTGTCCAGCCTTGGTAGAATCCTGTGCAGGCATTGCATCTTTTACATTCAGCAGTGTATTGTTTTCAAACATTGCATTGACTTCCTCTACGGATCTTCCCTTTGTTTCGGGCATGATCAGGTAGAATATTATTACAGCTATTGCGGAAAGTATTCCGAATATTGCCATTGTGTATCCCAATCCGATTGTATCATCCATAACAGGAAACAGTTCAATGATTGCGAAATTTGATATCCAGTCCACCACTGCGATCAGGGATGCAAACAATCCCCTGTACTGTGTGGGAAAATACTCTCCCTGGAGCAACCATCCGGTACCTCCCACAGCAAACGCGAAGAATATTATAAAGCCAGCAAATCCTATCAGAAGACCGACTGCTATATGGTCAAGGAACAGGGCCGTTCCGATGAAATCAAAGAGTGCCATTCCACCGTATCCGATAAGCGCCAGATGCCTCCTTCCGTATGAATCTATAAGCCTGAAACCTATAAGTGTTGCAAGCACATTGATGATAGCCAGTATGGATGAGGCTTCAATTCCGAATACTGCATTGGAAAGATAAGAACTGCCTGTGGACCCAAATATATGAAGATCAGCTATTACTGTTGGACCATAATAAAACGGTACATTTATACCGGTTATCTGCTGGAACATCATGAATAATCCAACTATTACAAATGCTCTTTTGATTCCTGGTGTTGCCTTCATCTTCGTTTCTAATCTGGCAAGTACGCCATGTGTTTCTTTCAGCTGGCTGTCCGATGCTGTTATATCGAATCTTTTCAGTGATGCTTTTGCCTTATCATATTTTTCATGCAGTATGAGCCACCTGGGGGATTCCGGCATATAGAACCTGAAGACGAGCCCTATTAATGACGGTATTGCTGCAATTCCCAGGAGTACCCTCCAGTCCACTGCATATGCAAGCCCCGGGGCTACGAAGAATACTGCCATACCTACGAGGTATGCTCCCAGTATACCCCATGTTATCATCCACTGCTGCATTAGTGAAAGATGTCCCCTGCGATTTTTCGGTGCATATTCAACTATGTATGCAGTTGCTATTGCAGAGTCAGCTCCCACTGCTAAACCGATAAAGGTTCTTGATACAAGAAGCATTACAAGATCAACAGAAAATGCTGATAATAGTGCTCCTATGGTATAGATAGCAGCATCGGTAATAAGAAGAAATTTTCTTCCGTATTTATCTGTAAGTGCTGCCGCTATCAGTGCACCCACAGCGGCACCCAGAGATGCGCCAGCTATTAGATATCCATATACAAAAGGAGCTGTGGTTTTTATGTTCTGTGCAAAGGGTATGAATCCCAGGTCGGTTCCGATATTGGATGTATCGTATCCGAACAGAAAACCGCCTATTGTGGCAAGAATGGTAACGGCCCAGTAGAATTTTGTGGTCATTTTTCCATTCATCTGATTCAAAATTGGATCGCTGTCAATACTATTCTGACTATCCATAAAGATTCAGTTTTTTTCACTATATACATATTGTCCTTTATCTGACAATATTCTGAAATATCCTTGCCTGTTTATATAGAAAAATCAGGAAAGTATAAATATCAATATTTTTATAAAAATGTGGCATGATAGGGATTCATAAAAGTTCTTTATGAGTTTTCTATACATGGGGATATAGTATGGTTGAGTTTAGACCAACATATACAGGCAGTATATATGCAAACGTAGATCGGCAAACACATAGAGGAGGTTGCGGATCTCGCCATTTTCAGACCAAACTTCATAATCAGTATAGGCCATATTCTTATAGTTATACTACTTCTAATGCCGGTAATCCTGCCTCCAAAAATATCTGGATACCTTGAATCCAAGGAGGCATCAGAACTTGCTATAATGAACTATCCCCACACAGTAGTACCTTTGCCCCTGATCGGCATTGTACCCCAATGATTATTCCGGGTATATTCCAACCCATAGCTGGCAAGATAAGTTATATAATATTATCCGGCAAGATACCTGGTTATGAAAAGCCTGTTGTAATTGCCATCCCGCTGAACAGGGTTTCAACTCAGGTTTCAATTAATCATAAAAACCGTGATGGACTCTTCTTATTTTTATCCTTTTCATAAACATTATTATAAATAATGGATTTTAATATTATGGCTGTTTGCCCAGTATGCAATGCAAAATTTGATTCTGGTGATTATTACACAATGGCGACTCATTTTATAAATCTTGCAGAGGATAGCGATGCCTACCATGTGCAGTGGATAAACAGAAATATTTCCAGGAAGAAGATGGATATCACACAGTTCACATCTGCCATAGAAAATTTTTATAATATTGCACACGGCGGAATAAAAGAATGGATAATAAATAAGTTCGTGGAGCAGTTCCGGGGAGAAAATCCCCATCCTTTCATATTGAAAATGCAGAGTTACAGCAAACCGGTTATGATGGGGTATGCTATAGAACATTATTTCTTTCTAAAACAATGGGTTAAGTCCTGTTCAATAATTATATCGAAAACCGATCTGGATGATGTCCAGAGATACGAAATTGAAAATATACTTTCGGAATATTATGGCAGAGGCAGAAAGAAGCCACACATCGAGCTTCTACTTGAGATGGGAGAGGAACTGGGCATGGATCGTGTTCAGATTTTCGCTACTGAGCCCCTGGATAGTACTAAATTTGCAATATCACGCTGGAAGGAGATTACAAATAGCTGTAACTGGATATGCATAATGGCGGCAATGCATTCGCTTGAGCTTGTTGCAAACAGCAAATTAAATAATTATGGTGCAAAATACGATTACTTTAATCCAGGGATGCTCGATTCTCCCCTGGTGCCTGACAGCGTTAAGAAGTTCCTCGGGGAAGGATATAAGAGCGATTATTCACACTCCTTCAGGGCACTGGATATAATTGCAAAATACTGCCACGATTATAATATGGAAGGCATTCAGGACGCTTATCTTATGTCAGCATATGTATTTGACAGGTATTTAGAGGCCAGAATGGAAAGAGGTGAAATGTTACCAGTTCTA
>JAJZZW010000087.1 GCA_021797385.1 Thermoplasmata archaeon
AGATTTTTAGTATAAAATTGGAAAAATTATAATATTCTTTATCAATACATTTCAGTATGGCTGCCGGTAATTCATTTTTTGGATTTGTCAGGGGATTCGAAGCCAGGGATAGCGAAAGCATAATGGAGATAATAAAGTGTTCATTATCTGAATATTATACAAAATCACTGATACTGGACCTCTACAGATCGTGGCCGGAGGCATTTATTGTTTATGATAATTATGATTCAGTAATAGGATTTATTATAGGTGCCAAATACTCAGGAACTGAGGGGAGGATATTATTATTTGCTGTTAGAAAACAGTTCAGGAAATCGGGAGTGGGACAGAATCTTCTTAACAGAGAGTTAAGAATTATGGCAGGTGCCGGGTTATCCACAGTTAGATTAGAGGTGAGAACAGATAATGAAAGCGGAATAAAATTTTACAAAAATAATGGTTTTTCAATTATATCCACGTTAAAAAATTATTATTCAGACCTTACTGACGCATATTTAATGTGGAAAATAATATAATAATAATTTATATTACAGATAAAATTTATAAAAATTAGAATACTTCAGCCTTTCCGTCAACAAACATCTGTGTGAGCTGGTCTATGTGTGCAAGTTTATCATCAGCTATGGCTTTAATGTTGTTTTTATGTTTTGATGGATCAACGTTATCTTCGTATATAAGCTGTAGAGAAGCCACATGCGGCTCATCCACAGGCCTACCAATCTGCGATACAATTCTTACCAGTACTTCCTTTATGTCTCCTCCTTCTTCCTCAACAACCTTAGAGGCTATCTGGTTGGATAATACATTGTAGAGTTTGCCGACGTGTGTTACAGGGTTCTTGCCTGCAGCCGCTTCCATGCTCATGGGCCTGTATGGGGTTATGATGCCGTTCACCCTGTTACCTCTTCCTACGGATCCATCATCTCCATTTTCCATTGAAAGACCTGTTACAGTTAGATAGTATACACTGTCAGATTTTACGTCCCCAGTGTTTACGTATATCTGGAGGTCATTGTCAGTGTATTTCATTGCATTGTCCGTTATCTTATCAATAAGTTCTTCTTTTATGGAATTATATTCTGTCGGATCCTTTACATATTTATCCACATACGCTGCAGCAACTGTAAGATTTATTGTCTTTCCTTTTCTGAATCCCATGACTTTTATATCATACCCGATTCCTGGAAGGGATTTCTTCAAATCGCCGTTGATATATTTTTCTGTGAGTTTAACTATGCTTTCAGTATCTGTGAATGGAGCAAAACCAACACCAAAGGATGTGTCATTTGCCTTGAATTTTCTGGTATCGTATAATCCCCTGAGATCAACAGATCCGTTTCCTATTCTTGAATCTATCATAACATCTGAATCTATGTCCAGATCGGGAAAATGTTCTCTGAGATAGTCCTTGGCAGATTTTATTGCTAAGGATTTAACCGGTATTCTCTCATCACCAACTGAAGCTGTTGCACGCCCGCTCAAAAGTATATATGTGGGCTCCAGTACGTTTCCTCCCTTGAATTTTGGGTCTGCCTGCCCGCCCACAACCTCAACCTGATCGGTGTTGTGATGAAGAATTCTGCCATATTGTTTAATATAATATTTACTTAAAGCTCTACTTACTGATTCTGCGATTCCATCGGCAACGCTGTCTGGATGGCCAATTCCTTTCCTCTCCACAATTTCTACTTCTCTGCTCATTGTAGGGCTCTGCTTTATGGCCTCCACCTGTATATTTCTCTCTTGCTTTAACTGTGATTCCATAAGCCAAACATGGATATAAGTTTTTAAACCTTTTGTCTCTGTGCCCTAGAAATTACTGATTATTCATAAATATTACTGACAATAATTTATATCGTGGTCTATTTTTCTGCAATAAATATTTATCATATTTTTTGATATGGTCTTATGAAAGCTTTTATCAGCGTTTATGATAAGACCGGATTGATTGATTTTCTGAATGCGATCAGGAATAAACTGGATGGCATATACGGTACAGAGGGCACCGTTAAATATCTGAAAGATAATGGAATCAATGCAATTAATTCATCAACACTGACCGGCTTTGATGATTTGCTCGGAGGGCGAGTTAAAACACTTCACCCGGCTGTTTTTGCTGGTTTATTATCTAAAAGGGATCAGGAAAGCAATAAACAGCTGGAAAAGTACGGTTATCTAGATTTTGATATTTTGATTTGCAACCTATATCCCTTTGTTGAGGCATCAAAATCAAATGATTTACCTAGAATGATTGAAAATATCGATATTGGTGGGCTGTCACTAATAAGGGCAGCTGCCAAGAATTATAAAAATGTGATAGTATTATCGGATCCTTCAGATTATGATACAGTAAAGAATTGCCTCAGGAAATCAAACGTAGTTGACATGAAGACAAGAGAAATGCTAGCGTTACGTGCATTTTCAAGGTCTGCAGAATACGATGTCCAGATATATAACAGGCTGTACAGAAAATTAAATGAAAGCCAGCCAGATGATTTGTTTATACATGGATACGAGAGAACAGATCTGAGATACGGGGAAAATCCTGATCAGGAAGCCTATATGTTCAAAACTGATGAGATATACGGAATTCCAAATGCAATTCAGATCAGCGGCAAGGAACTTTCTTACAATAACATACTGGATGCAAATGCGGCACTTGAAACGGTACAGGATTTTGATGATATAACTTCAGTTATTGTAAAGCACAGGACACCGTCAGGTGTATCCAGCGCAGATACTCTTAAGGAGGCTTTCATAAATGCTTACAATGCCGATCCTGAGTCTGCATATGGATTTGTTGTTGCACTGAACCGGAAACTCGATGTGGATACAGCGAGGGAAATGCAAAAAAAATTCATCGAAGTTCTTATTGCCCCGGATTTTGATAGCGAAGCCCTTGAGCTGTTCAAAAAGAAGAAGAATATGAGAATGCTCAAATGCTCTATGGATCGGGACCCGGAAAAGGCTATTTCCTCCGTATCCGGAGGTCTTTTACTCCAGGACAGGCTGAAATGGCAGTATGAAAAAATGGAGTTAAAATCCAATACTGAAGCGGATAATTCTAAATACAGAGACCTAGAATTTGCCTGGAAGGTTGTTGCACATACGAAGAGCAATGCCATGGTGCTGGCAAAAAACAGGACCACTGTTGGTATTGGTGCTGGGCAGACATCCAGAATAGAATCTTTGAGAATTGCCATTGAAAGGGGAGAAAGCAATGTAAAGGGTTCTGTACTTGCATCTGATGCTTTCATACCCTTTGACGATTCTGTAATAGAATGCTACAAAAACGGTATCGACGGCATAATTGAACCTGGAGGTTCAATACGTGATGATGATGTGATAAAACGCTGCAATGAATATAAAATACCACTTTATTTCACGGGAAAAAGAGTTTTTCTCCATTAAATTATTATAATGGAAAGAGCCAGTAAAAATCCGAGGATTGCCCCCGTATTTATAAATGGTAATCCCGGTGCCGGCTTTCCCTTGTTGAAGAAGAACAGGAATATCAGGGCAGAGATAGCACCCGCCAGTGTAAGAACTGCAAAGAGAATGGAATGTGATGGATTATATATGAATGCGGATACTATGAGTATCTCCGGTATTGCCATATCCCCGAATCCTAGCATTATTATTTCGTGTTCCCCGCGATTTTCAAACGTTAAATCCTTCATCCTCAGATTTTTAGACGACGGGAGCATGAACATCAGCGGAAACTGATTGTCCACAGCAGCCTTTGCAAGAGTGACCATATGCTTTGTTTTGTAAACAGATATATAATCATATACAGCAAATACCACAAGAAGTGTAATTGCTATGTATGGCCTTAAAAGGATCCCCAGTATTCCCGCAGCACCGGATATCATTATTACACCGGCGGCGTCTGTAATGTACCATTCATTCCTGAAGATCAGCATATATGCAAAAAATGCTGTAATTACTCCTATGATAAGGTAATACTCGGTATAATTCACTGCGACTATTCCTGCAATTATGGACGAGACAAGGAATATCATATAAAGGACTAGAATCAGGAATATGATTTTCATTATATTCGCATGTTTTTTTACAACATAGAGTGCTACAGCGGTAAATATAATAATAAAGACGATGTAATATAAAACGAATAAAAATGATATGCCCCTGGATTCACTTGCTATTTCAGGAACGGCGTAAAGATTGTATGATATATAAATGGCAAACAATGCTGATATAAGAAATAGAATTATTCCGAATAATTCACTGTTTATTTTTTGGTTCGTTTTTCTCATTTTTATCCTTTCCGTTATATTCGCATTTCATATTTGGGCAAAACTTCCATTTTCTTTTTCCGTTTACCATTATAAGCAGGGGTGCCCCACAGTAGGGGCAAATTTCTCCAGTATTCATTATAACACCTTTCTGGGGAAGAGGATATGTAACCGTGCATTTCGGATAATTTGAGCACCCCAGAAATCTTTTGCCATATCTTGACTGCCTTACAATGAGATCACCATCATCCGATGGGCATTTTCCCATTGTGAGTTTCTTCTGATTATATTCGCATTTCGGGTCTATGCACCTGTACTCCGGAGACTGCCCCTTGCGGATTATTTTTATAATGGGCAGTGAGCATATATCGCATTTTTTATCGGTCATCTGTATAAGTCCGGTTGCACTTATGCTATAGTTTATTCTGCAGTCCTCTGTGGAGCATTTGATTTTGTAAAAATTCCTGTATTTTATCAGCGATATGTCTCCACCATCCAGTGGACATTTACCTATTACATCTCCCTTATTGGCATAGGATGTGATAGTTTCTTTTATTTCCTCACGGTTTATCCTGAATCCCTTCAAAGCATTATGCAGCATCTGCCGTGATTCGTTCACAACAGTATCCAGCTGCTTTTGATTTTCTGCTATTTTATCCATTTCGCTTTCCAGTGCTGCGGTCATATCCGGTTTTGCTATATCTGAATCTATTAAAGTTATGGATTTTATGAAACCTATACCCAGCGGTGTTGGCTTCAATGGATTTCCGGTGGCAAAATTTCTATCGTTGAGTTTCTGTATTATATCATGCCTAGTACTTTTTGTTCCGAGGTTAAGGGATTCCATGATCTTCAGAAGGGATGCCACATCGTACCTCTTCGGTGGCTCAGTATATTTTTCTTCCATGTCCCATTTCTTTCCCCTAACAGTTTCTCCAACAGCCAATTCCGGCAGGGATGTCTCACGGAGCTTTCTGTATTTGTATATGTCAAACCATCCACTGTCCAGGATTTTTTCCCCTGATGATTTGAATGTATAACCTTCAATGTCAATTTCTGCATGGGATTTTTCAATCAAGGCATTCTTATAAAGCGTTGCAAGAAATCTTCTGACTATTAGCTCATATACATTTTTGTATGCACCTGCGAGCGGTTTCTTCGGATATGATACAGGGTATATAGGTGGATGATCTGTGGTCTCAACCCTTCCTCTCGATGGATACATTTTTTCCTGGGATAGAACCATCTTTGCCTCGGCATCGAATTCTGTTCCTTCAAATTTCCTGGCAATGTTTTTCAGGGGTATTGACCGCTGATATACGGTATTATCTGTCCTGGGATAGCTTATAAGCCCGCTCATATACAACTTTTCGGCAATTTTCATAGCGTTTGACGGGCTGACGCCGATTCTGGATGCTTCCCTCAAAAAGTCCGTTGTGCTGAAGGGTGACGGCCTGTATACCTCTTTCTTCTCACTTTTATATGACTTTACCGTCCCATTTTTACCATTGATGGCATTGAATATTTTATCTGCTTCTTCTTCATCCTTTATATTCTCCTTATAAGTTCCCTGGAAATCTATTCCCTTATTGAATATAACGGTTATAACAAAATATTTTTCCGGCACAAAGTTTGTGATTTCCTCTTCTCTGTTAACGATAATTGCCAGAGTCGGTGTCTGTACACGGCCTACAGATATAAAATCTTTCCACAGGCGGTTGCTTGTTACCGAAAAGAATCTTGTAAGAACCGCACCCCAGAGTAGATCTATTTCTTCTCTGGCCTTTGCAGAATCTGCTAATCCATAATTTACCTCGAGCAAATTATCGAAGGCGTCCTTCACCTCCTGTGATGTCAGTGCACTGAATTTTGCCCTTTTAATTTTTGTATAACCGGATTCTATGAATTTGAGTGCCTCCACCCCGATGAGTTCTCCTTCACGATCGTAATCAGTTGCAATAATTACATTATCTATTCCTGAGAATGACTTCAGTGCAGAATAGGCACGCTGGTTTGTGACCTTATATATTATACTTGAATCGATCAATTGGTCAAGGTCTGATTTTATCCAGTCTTTGAATTCTTCCGGAAAATCTGCACCGAGTATGTGCCCGCTAAGGGAAACCATTATATTTTGCTCATTGTTCCTTTCAAATTCTATGTAGCTGATATTCTTAGATTTTTTTTGTTTGGAGGTCTTATCAGAAAGTATGTAGGATATTCTTCTTCCAGCATCCATTTTTTCTGCTATAATTAAATTGAGTACCAAAGCAATCTACTAACAATTAACAATACTAAATAAATATTTTTAATCCCGGTCAATTTATACTGTTATAAAATATATTAAGGAATATTTAAATATCCTGTGTGACTATATATAGTTATGACAGAAGTAATTGTTATACATAAATGGAAAGATGAGCAGAAAGCAGATGTTATGAAGTTCGCAACGAGTATAATGGACATGGCAAAATCAAAGAAATTGCCCGCTGGGTTGAAACTGGAGGAATTATTCCTTGGTCAGAAGGAAAATGAAGCAGTTTGCAAATGGGATGTGGATACACTTGACCATCTGATGGAAACCGCAAAATCAATGAAACCAACATGGGACATTCAGGCAATAGAAGTTGACCAGAAATTCAAGAAAGGATTATTCTAAGCTTTTCCATGTTTTTTTGGAGGTATGCCCAGAAATGCGGCATAATCCTCAATTTTTTTTATTTGTTCTCTATGCAATCCAAAAAATATCCCTTTTCCCTTTCCACGAATATATAATTTCCCGTTTAAATGAATAATATCTCCAAGAGTTTTACTGACAATAATAAGTTCATGGTCTTTCACAGGTATTTTTACTGTAGATGAGTTCCATACAACTTCAGGATAATCACTGTGCCTCGGTGGGAGTATTTTATTGAATTTTCTATCTTCTATATCTATATGTGTAACCCGAGCCCTGCCATAGCCTTTAACATGAATAAATACAACCGCATTTTCCAGCCTGGCCCCGTCAAGAAATACATCAGCTGAGACCATAATTTTACCCGGCATTCCATTCAATAAATACAACAATGATATTTAAATGGCGGGACTACATATTCTCTCTCAATCAGCAACTAAAAAAAGGTTATTATATTATTAAATACTTATCCAATAAGGGCTCGTAGTCTAGTGGTTATGATACCGCCCTTACAAGGCGGTGGTCACCGGTTCAAATCCGGTCGGGCCCATAAATATAATCTGAGAAACACCGTTCTCGGAAATCTGTATCAGTGACCATAGTACCTCATGGTCTGAATTGTCTTCTATATATATCCCGTAATTAAGCGGTTCATCTATCGTTACGTTGTCCACTATGCAGTGGTATGGTGTTCCGCTGAATGTTCTGTATCCTATCGCAATCACAGCAGTAATGCCGTCATGGTAAGAATTATCAAATGTATTGTTCGGTGAGTTGCCGTAGAATTCGATATTGCATATCTTCTGGTTGTACCCGAGCATCTCCCCATAAATATAATGGGGATATAATTATATTTTTCAAAACTTACAACCTTGTTCTCGTATTGTATTTTCAAGAGAAAATCTATAGATTGGAATCTAAAACAATGTTTATTAAACTTGCTATAATAT
>JAJZZW010000088.1 GCA_021797385.1 Thermoplasmata archaeon
GCTAATCCCTCTTTCAACCATATTTTTAATCATTCTCCACACCTCGCTCCCAATCAAATTCCACCACTGATGCCATAATCAGGTGGGGAATTTTATTCCGGATAAAATGGGGAATTCCAAACCGGTGTTTACACTCTTCCTGTAATAGTATGTTATTCTATTGATTCCAGAATAATAGCATGCTTTTTTTACTTCAATCCCTTTATTATACATCTCATCCACGTAACTCACCTTTTCCTCCTCATGTAATTTTTTTTTAAAATCTCATTTGCTATGGTCATTTCACCTATTATTGCCTTCAGGCTTTCAACCCCCTTTATTAATGCTTTATCAGGGTCCTTTCCTTCTAATCCCTTTCTTCCTCCTTCCAGGAACTGATCCTTCCATTTATAGAACATTGATACAGCTATTCCATGGTTCCTGCATATCTCTGCTATTGTAATATCAGGATTCTGGAATGATTCCATTATAATACTGTACTTCTCTTCACCGGTCCATATTCTTCCAGGCATTTAGATTGCCTCCTTTATATATTTATATAAATTATTCGTTATATATATCTCTTTAGATGTGTATAAGTTTAAACTATCCATAACCATAAGAATATTGGCAAGAACAATCTATGTAATGCTTAAGAACAATGTAAAATACATTGAAAAAGAAAGAAGGGAAACAATTAATCCTGATTAACTGTAGTTCAAGAGGTTTGAAGAACTGTCAATGAAGAAAATAAATAATATTAGAAGAATTGTTTACAATCCTAATACGCATAGCGATTCGGCAAATTTAATATGCTAGGGAGGCATAAAAGATTGTTAAGTATGGGTTTTTCATAGGAGGAGGTAAATTAATTATGAGAATCTAGGTATGTATTTATATACAATCAATTGCCCTTCCATAATGTTTTTATAAAAGATTTTAATTGCTTTAGTGATAATTGATGAATGTTTATCTCATAAGTAGAAAAATACTCCAAGCGGTATTTTTGGTCTTATTCGTTGTCGTTATTTTATATGTATTATTACGATTGATGCCAGGCAATCCTGCAGAATTATATATTCGAAATTTAAAGCATCCTACGAAGGCTGCCATAAATAATATTTATAAAATGTATGGTATAAATCCAAATAATAAGTTTGCACTGAGTTCTTTCATAGTCTATTTAAATCAAATGCTCACATTCCACTTCGGATATAACCCAGCGGAATTGAGCCAAAGCATATATTCTATGATTGCGACTGCACTTCCCTATACAATTATAATTTTTGGGGTGGCATCCGTTGGTTCGTTTGCCTTTGGTATACCCTTGGGAATAGTAACTGCATTTATCAGAGGTAAAAGATCTGAAGGACCGACATTGGTTACTGCAACAGTATTAAATTCAATCCCGTTCTTTGTTATGGCCATAATTGTATATATTGTTTTTGCTGTTTATTATCCAATATTCCCTTTGGCTGCGTCCCATTATAGGTTAGGACCTTTTCTCAAGTCCCCATCATTTAGTGGGCTCCTAGTTTTAATACACTATTTTACTATGCCTATTTTAACTCTTTTGATCATAGAAATTATGGGTCATTTAATTACAATGAGAAGTATTATGGTTTCTGTACTCGGTGAAGATTTCATACAAACAGCAAGGGCAAAGGGAGTTAGTCAATCATCAATAATGTTTCATCATGCGGCCAGAAATGCAATGGTTCCAGAATCAACCCGTATGGCACTTGAATTTGCTCTTTTAATGAGCGGTGCAGTTATAACAGGTATTATTTTTGAAATACCGGGCATGGGCGTACTACTGTACGATAATATTTTGATTGAGAATTATCCGGTGATTGAGGCTTCCTTATTTATCCTGGCCTTAGTTGTTATTGTATCTTATTCATCAATAGATTTTATACATGCATGGTTAGACCCGAGGGTGAGAGTATGAAGACGAATACCAAAATTTTAAAAGACAATATTAAATTTAAATTAAACAATGTCCGAAAACAGTTTAAAGTATTTTACAGATCGTGGTATGGCAAAGCAGGCCTTTATATTTTAATAGCCTTTATTATAGTAGCTTTACTTGCACCTGTGCTTGTTCATGGTAATCCATTTAGTGGAATTCCATCTGAAGACTATTTTAAACCTGTAACTATAGAGGATAAAAAACTGAATTTTACAGTAGAAAGTTCTTTGAATAAAATTTCTGCTACAGAGGGAGAATATAAGACGGGTAGTTATTATATGTTTACTGCTGGAGAATCTGGGAAAAATTATGGAATATTTGCAATTACTACAAATAATAGTGGTAGTAGCCGCTTGTTGTTTAAAACTAATGGCACAGTAACAAATTTTAGGGCCTTTGCTCCTGAAAATACTAATTTACAATATTTAACAGATATATTCGCCTCATCGAATCATAGTTTATATGTTTATAATGTGTTATGCTCATCTTCTGGTTCTTCGATTAAAGCTTTTCCAGTTGCCCATACTTCTGTAAATGGTACAATTATAGCATCTACAGTAAGTACAAACAGTCCCAGATTCGGGCAACCAAATTTTGTAAGTGACGAAGAAATGGCGGCCACTCCAACTGCAGATAAATGTTCCTATGGATCCTACACATATGCAGTAGTACATAATAATACCGGAATGTATCTAAATGAATATTATACTTACAATTTACAGGAATTATGGTCTCACAAATTAAGTTTGACAGGTTCCCCGCATATCTATTTCATTGGTAATAACTTCATAACACCAAATTCTCCGGAAGTTATAGTCACGGGAGGAAAAAATATCGCTGCATGGAATGTCACTGGGGCTTTGCTATTTAACAATAGCTATTCTTTCAATATAGGTCAGCTGTCAATTCCTGAGGAATATCAATATTTTGATCTAAAACCTGGATATCAGAATGCTTTCGTGTCTTCAGGTAACTCACTGTATATATTAAATTTAATTAATGGAACAAGAACTTCTATTTATACCACTTCTCACCCTATTACAGCAATCGGGGTGAGTCGTGGGTCACATGGATTCCCATCAGATCTAATCATTTCATCTGGGAACTATTACTATGCCCTTGCAAAATCGAAAACTGGGAATGTTCAGGTAACAGGAGAGTCAAAATTACCCTTTGGAGTTAATAATATTGAATATTACCATAGTGGTAAATTTTTGATGAGTAATACTGCAACTGGTCAAATGATATATTTAATAAATGCGTTTCAAACATATCCGTACTCATGGAACTCAAATTTAAAATCATCTGTTAGCAATCCAATCATGTTTGAAGAGCCTTATAATTTTAAAATTAATAATGTAACATATGGAAGCTCACCGACAATCTCACTTTTAAGTGGTAATAATCTTATCATGTATAGCTTCGAAGGTAATCCGATTACACTTGGACCAACGTTCCATACAGTCTCTGGTCTTATTCTACCACTGGGAACCAACATAGCTCACGATAATGTATTTGCCCTCTTCATAGATAGCTTCCCACCTGACCTGGAAGTAGGGTTTGCAGCCGGTATACTGACAATATTAATATCATTAGTTGTTGCAATGTTTATTGGATATTATTCTGGAATGGTAAGCTCCTTCATGGAAACCCTGGCACTGTCAATATTCCTTATACCTACACTTCCATTATATATTGTTCTCGCTTCGGTTCTTGGTCCATCACTTATCAATCTAATATTTATCTTTTCGTTGCTCGGATGGCCGTTTGTAACTTTCTCTCTCATAGGGATTGTAAGAAGTGTTAAGACCAGAACATTCGTGGAATCGGCAAAGGTATCAAATATTAAAACACTGAGTATTATGAAACGACACTTTGTTCCTAATATGGGCACTTTACTGGTATATCTCACCGCAATCAATATAGGCGGAGCTGTGGCAGCTGTGTCCAGTTTTGAAATTCTCGGGCTGGTTAGTGTATCAATACCAACATGGGGAGGAATGCTCAGCTCTTTTCTGGGTGATTTCTATTCTATTACAGTTTACCCCTATGCAACTATACCTCCAATAGTAGCACTTACCCTATTCATACTGGCATTTATATTCATTTCCAGAGGCATAGATGAAGTGGCAAATCCAACGCTGGGTGGCAGAAAATGATTGAACAGGAAGAAAATGTATATAATAGAAGCAACTTGCTTTTAGACATTAAAAATTTAAGCATAGATTTCAAGGTTTACGGAGGGCTGGTCAGGGCAGTTAGAAATGTTAATCTTCAAATAGAAGATGGACAGTCGCTGGGTATTCTCGGTGAATCAGGATCGGGAAAAAGTACAATTGCACTTGCGATTTTATCATTATTGCCAGAAAATGCTGTCGTTACAGGATCAGTTTCATTATATGATGATAAATATGTAGACAGTGAAAATAGACCTAAGAACAAAAGGGGACTTAAATTACTGGATCAGAAGTTAAGAGATATTAGATGGAAGGATATTTCAATGGTCTTCCAGGGTGCAATGAATTCATTTAATCCGGTGTACACTATCGGAAGACAGATAGGCGAGGTATTTAGGATCCATACAGATTTGAATAAAAATCAAATAGAGAAAAGGGTTGTAGAACTATTGAAGGATGCCGGTCTTACTCCAGCTGTTAAAGATTCATATCCACATGAACTATCCGGGGGGATGAAGCAGAGGGCTGTAATAGCCATGGCCCTTGCACTTAATCCTAAAATAGTTATAGCGGATGAACCCACAACCGGTCTGGATGTAATAACACAGGCAGAAATTATTGCAACTTTAAAAAGATTGAAGGAAAGCGGGAGGATTAAATCGTTTATTATAATATCCCATGATATCGGTGTTGTCTCCCAGCTGGCCGATAAGATCGCCGTAATGTATGCCGGTGCTATAATGGAGTATGGAACTGTTACAGATATATACAAAAACTCACACAATCCCTATACAATAGAATTACTGAAGAGTTATCCAAATTTATCTAATGCAAGGCAGCATGTTGAAGGAATACCGGGAAGACTTCCGGATCCAGAAAATCTGCCTAATGGGTGTAAATTTGCCGATAGGTGCTACATGAAGGATTCTATATGTACCACGGAAGAGCCAGAACTTCAGTATATAGGCGGAATGCATTACAGCAGATGCTATTTTGCTAAAAATATAGCACAAAATTATCCAAAAGCCCCCAATTTCGGAAACAATTATATAAAGAATACCAAATTAATAGAGATAGAGCATCTCACAAAGAACTTTGATTTAAAGAAAAACATACTATCAGCATTATATTCAAAGGATAAACCATCAGTACATGCAGTAAGCGATGTGAGCATGGAGATCAGGGAGGGAGAGATAGTAGGTCTTGTTGGTGAATCCGGATCGGGAAAAAGCACCCTTGCCAGATTATTAATAGGGCTTTTAAAGCCGACTTCCGGGGATATAAAATATTATTTCAATGAAAATGATTTTGTATATGTAAACAGATTGAAACCAAATCATAATGATTATATACAGTTCAGGAAAAACACCCAGATGATATTTCAGGATCCTTTTGATTCATTAAACCCTAAAATGACAGTATTCAATACTGTATCAGAACCCATGATAGGAAACCACATAACAAAGGATGTTATGGAAATGCAGGAAGCGGTGAAAGCATCGATTGCAAATGCAGATCTTTTTCCAGTAGAGGCATATATGGATAGATTTCCTTACGAACTGTCAGGAGGTGAAAAACAGAGAGTGGGAATTGCAAGGGCAACTGTAATTAATTCAAAGTTTATTGTTGCAGATGAGCCCACGTCCATGCTTGATGTATCCCTACGGGCATCGTTCATGAACAGGCTTAATAAAATAAGAATCGAACGGGGGATGTCTATTTTATATATTTCACATGATATTGCATCAGTATATTACCTTGCAGACAGGATCTATGTAATGTATCTTGGTTCCATGGTTGAAGGAGGGAAAGCTGATGATATTATAAAGTCACCTTTACATCCATATACAAAGGCGTTGATAAAATCTGTTCCAAATCCTGATCCATCATGGAATCCAGGTCATATAGATATTATAGGTGAAATAGGTAATTCTATCAATATTCCTAAAGGATGCAGATTCTACGATCGTTGCGTTTACAGGAAAAAAATCTGTAAGGATACGGTTCCGCCGGTTAAATCCAATGGCGAGCACTGGTATAAATGCCATTTCGAGCAGAATGAACTGGAACATATGAAAAATGAAGGATATAGCTAAAATTAGAGTGAAGTTTGCGCTCATTCCATTAATAATCTTAGTGGCAATAATGCTGGCCCCACTGCCATTTTATTTTTATAAATCCTTTAATTACAGGGGTACAATACCTTTAATAATTTTTTTATTAGCATTTGTTATATTCTTCTTCGGTGCGTGGTGGGATTTCGGTGCCAGAAATTATCTAAGAGAAGTTATGGAGGAGAAAAAGCAGGTGGGGGAATTTGATGTTAAGTACATAAACCGGCAGCAGTTAATAATGACACTTATTTTTATAATGGATGGAGTAATTTATATGATTGTTGCCCTTGTCATCAATTATTTTTGAACATTAGTATTTTAAAATGAAGCAATTAATTAAATCGGAAAAGTTTTTGTGCATTTGTAAATAATGTAATATGGAAAAAGGATTTTTACATTATCCATGCTTAAGCGATGATTATTCCGTATATGATGGATTTAACATAAAGCAGTTCTCTTCTAGATATAAAACTCCGGTTATAGTATATAGCATGAGAAGAATTATTGAAAATATTAACAATTTAAAAATGGAATTTAATGATGTTGCAATACATTATGCAGTTAAGGCAAATTATAATCCCTTCATCGTTTCATATATTATTAAAAATGGTGTGGGCATAGATTCTGCAAATTTAAATGAGGTGCAACTGGCACTTTGGGCTGGGGCTAATCCTTCCCAAATTATTGCCACTCCCAATAACCTTTCAGAGAATGATCTTTTGCAGATATCGCAGCTAGGGGTGACTATAAACTTTGATCATCAGGGTCAGATGGAAACCATTAAAAATTATCTTCCAGAAACGGTATCTTTCAGGATAAATCCCGGAATCGGTAAGGGCGAATTTGCTGGAATAACAACAGCCGGCCATAATGTGAAATTCGGAATTTCCATTGATGACGCCATCCAGGCATACAGATCTGCAAAAAAATACGGTGCCAGAAGATTCGGGATCCACATGATGACCGGGTCCAATGTTCTTGATCCTGAATTTTTTAAAGAATCCACTGAAAGGTTTTTCCACATAGCAGCGAAAATATCAGACACACTTGAAATTGAATTTTCTTTCCTGGATATCGGTGGGGGATTCGGTGTCCCATACGATTTGCATACAAAACCTCTAGATCTGGAAAAGACTGCAGGTTATATCAAAGAGAACCTCTCAAAGTTTAGGAATAAGGGTTACTTCAAATCCTCAGAACTTATAATAGAACCGGGCAGGTATATTATTTCTGATGCTGCTATACTTGTTTCATCTATAACATCCATTAAAAATTCTGATCATAAAATTATAGGTCTTGATACAGGTATGAACACCATGATTAGAATACCACTTTACGGTGCGCACCATGAAATAAAGATATCCGGTTACAGTAATCAGGAATACAAAACCCACTTTGATGTTGTGGGCCAGGTATGTGAGAATACCGATTACTTGGCACGGAATATTTTGCTTCCTGAAGCCCATATTGGGGAACTGGCATTAATTCTCAATGCCGGTGCCTACGTTTCTTCTATGGCTTCAAATTATAATCTTCTGGGCAC
>JAJZZW010000089.1 GCA_021797385.1 Thermoplasmata archaeon
TAGAAAAATTAGTTTATGGCATTTATCCCAAGACCAATGAATTGAGACTTCACATTGGTAGATGGGAAAAAGGCAGACTCCCGGATGCCGCACTGAACAGTGAAATTGAATCTGAAAAGAAGTTATTTTATCAGATGCTGAATGAAAATGGAGTAGAGTATACGGATCCGTTGTTTAACTGGTATGACATACTGAGACCGGTATGCCTTATTACAGACGGTATTGATCTCGGTCCCCTTTCTAGATTTAAAGAAACAAACAGTTTTTACAGGATGCCCCTGATTAATTCTATAGAAGGAATTACAATGGACCCAGTTGATTTTTCCCCGCTCAACGAAAATCCACCACTTCCTCTGTATCTCCATGTCGGAAAGTATTTCAATGCCTTTCTTCCCTCGCCCTTATCATTCTATAAAATGTCAAAAAGCACCATGAATTATGTTCAGTTTCAAACAGCTATAGAAAAAATATACTCAGAAATACTGAAGCAGTTCGGAGCAAGAAAGGCTGTACTGTATGATCCCATTCCATATGGAGAGAACGATGTACTTGATCTGTCACCGCTTTCTGAATTCCAGATCAGGCTCGTTACAACTGGAAAACTTTATTCTGGAAATATAAAGGGCAAGCTGTATTCTATTGTCGCCGATTACACCCCTGAAAATTTCATTATATCAAAGAAAAATTCTGCTGTTCCCGGCGTAAAATTGATCGACGGATACAGCACAAAGATGGAAAATGTTGATGCTATAGATAAATCCGTATATTCTCTTGATGCAGATAGAATAGTAGTAAGTCATAGGGAGTACTTCGATTTTCTGCCCAGAATCATAGCGGATAGGAAACTCGAACTCATATCAAGAATAGGTGAATAAAATGACTCAATATCTAATATCACAGGAAATAGGAAGTTTCAGAAAGCCAAAGTATCTGAGTACTGTATTCCATAAAATATACGGTACAGATGAATATTATAAACTCTCAGAAAAAGCAACTGAAGAAACCATAGAACTTTTCAGGCATGCCGGGCTTGATAATATAGGCGTCGGTGGAGAAATGTTCAGATGGGAGATGTATGAGCACCAGGCAAACCGCATTAATGGGATTGAATTTTATGGGCCCGTAAGGTCTTTTGATAACCGGTATTATAAAAAAGGAAGTATAGTTGAAGATCTGTCCATAAAGGAATCATTCCATTCGGATGAACTGGAATACCTTCTATCCAGAGATTACTCAAACATAAAAATTCCCGTTACCGGACCATATACCATGATGGACTGGTCATTCAATGAGTACTATAAGGACAGATATGAAACAGCCATGGCATTTGCATCCCTGCTGAATGAGGAGATGAAATCTCTCAAGGAATTATGGGACTCAAAATACCCCGGAAGGAAACTGGAAATACAGCTGGATGAGCCAGCAACAACAACCCACCCCGATGAAATGCAGATAGTGGTTGATTCACTCAATAAATCCGTAGAAGGTATCAAAAATTGTGAATTTACCATCCATGTTTGCTACAGCACTGATTATAGGATGCTTTATGATGTAATGAATGACATTAAAATAGAAGGTTTAAATCTGGAATTTGCCAACAGGGACAGTCTAGAAGCAGGGACTTCCGATGCATCACGCCCGGCTTATGAAGAGCTGAAGTATTTCCAGCAGCTCAATACCAGAAAAAAATTCATCGGTCTTGGGGTAACGGATGTACATATCGATTATATAGAACCTGTAAAACTGATAAAGGACAGGATAAATTACGTTCTGAATATCATGCCACCGGACCTTGTAAGGGTAAATCCTGATTGCGGTCTGAGAACAAGGTCAGTGGAAACCGGCTATGAAAAATTAAAGAACATGGATACTGCAAGAAAGGAAATACTAAAAGATTTATAATAATTTTTAGTTACTATTTAAAATATTCCTCTTCCCAGTCCTCCAGTGCCTTTTTCCTCTTCTTCCTGCGCATAAAGTAAAGAATTATAAAAATTATATAGCTGATCAAACCGAGGAAAATTAGAAAATTGATCAAATAAGAAATAAGGCTGTAATGGACAGACACCTCATTGGAAGATATGAAAGATCCGTTTGAGGAATAAGCATCTACTATAACATAGTATGTCTTTCCAGGAGTCATCCCGGGTATAAACGCAAAATCTGTGCCACTGGATGAAATAACTTCAGTATGTGCATTCAGCATTAGCGAATTATTGGAATAAGCTATAACATATTCTCCGAAGTTGTCCAGTGGATACCTGTCCCAGGATACAAAGGCATAATAGAACCCCAGTGGAATACTGTATGTAATTTTGAAGCTTATAACAGTTATGGATACATTTTCCGGGCTCATGTAAATTATGGGGTTATTTCCAGGAGACACAATGGCTGTCCCGTTGCTGTATAGATATTCATTTAATGTTATATTAACAGACTTCTGTGCAAATAATATGTACTGCCCGGATTGATTTGTATAACCCGCAATTGTATTGTTATATATTATTTCTACATTGCTCAGATTATACTTATACTGTGTATTCTCAACTTTTCCTGTGATCTCTTTCAAGCTATTGTTTACTGGCATCAAAAGCACATACAGATTTTTATTTTCTCCAGGCTTTAGCTGTATGGTTTTTTCATAGGTTGAATATCCTGATTTGCTTACTGTTATATTTACCGTTCCCGGCTTAATATTTAAAAAGTGACAACCACCATTATTCATTGTGCTTTTTCCATTGAATAGGGCTTTAACCTCACCGTTTGATGCGAATAGATTTAAGAGAACTTTTTCCGGATTCATGGTAATAGAGGTGATTATATTGCCGGTAGTAGAGGATGAAGCATATCCATAAGCACTTACATTTGCAAAATTATTGCCCTCCATCTCATACACGTTAACAGTTCTGGAATTGCCTGAATATTTGAAAAAACCGTCAATAATCAATTTATATTCAGGACTGGCGTATGACGGCGTATAATTCACAGTAATGGTTTCTGATTTGATATCTGGAACATATATTTCACGGGATATAGTTTTTCCATAATACTGGGCTACAACTCTGTGGTAACCTTCACTGAGTGTTTGAGTGCTTGATGTTGAACTGCTGCCATTTACAGAATATGTTGCACTGTCACCGTTGCTGAGTGTGAATGTAAGTACGGATTTCACTCCGAAAATTATGGAATAATTAATATGGACCGGTCCAGAGGTTCCAGCTATCATTCCATTGATTTCGTTACCCTTCCCGGCTGTTAGAATACCTGTAGAATTGTTATACGAAAATGTAATATTACTATACGATGCGCCCACCCCGCTATATCCATGCTGGTAAATACCCGTATATTGTATTTTTCCACTTTCATTTGTTATACTTATCTTACTGAATGTGCCTGTGGGTATGTTCACAAAATTTATTTTTGCATTATCCTGTTGTGACCCCACTGCTGCTCTGTAATTTCCCTCAAAGGAAACAGGCATATTAAATTCTTTAACAATGCTACCATTTATCCTAAATTCTATCTCGCTTCCAGATATTGTTACTCCTATGGCAGCATGGTCAGAACCTCCATTAATCAATCCTGCTGTCATAGTTCCATTTTCATATATGCTATACTGGTAATAATATCCAGTTCCGTTGGTATAAATCCCAAATTCAATATAATTTTTCAAATTGCCATAAAAGCCAGCATAGTAAAATGTACTTCCATTATACTGTTCAACGGAGTCACCGGCAACATTTATGTTGACAGTAATCCCGGTGGCGTATGATGTATTATTGAACGTTGCCACGGTCCCATATCCTTTGAGGATAATCCCTGTATCGTTGATGAGATTGCTTATTAAAGGCGTCCCAAGTCCTGTTACAGGATTCCAACCGGGGCCTGCATCATATCCATAGTTTCCCCCAGAAGTAATCTGCGTGAAGGCATTAGTATAATATTTTGTTTCTGATATTTTATAGAATAGGGGATTAACAAATCCCAATGATCTATTATAGTACTGATCCATTGTTGCAATGATTCCTGCCCACATAGGTGTTGCAATACTGGTTCCACCAAGGGTATACTGTTGGCCTGAGACAATGGTTAGTACACCGGTATTTGGATCTGCATCAAGAGCAACATCCGGTACCCCTCTCTGTGTTTCAGTATAATTTGGGGATATCTGGTAATAGGGTGTACTGAAATAGGATGAAAAACCTCCACCACTGGCCTGCTCACTCCCGTCCACTGAGTCTCCCCAGGCAGTCTGGGTATATTTACCATCAGAGCTTTCAGAAAGCTCAGTGCCGCCAATTCCAAGAACATATGGGTCTGCAGCTGGAAAATTTACTGTAGGTGCCGATGTCCCATCATCTGCCCCGTTATCTCCTGAGGCCGCTACAACTGTGATGTTTTCCTCTGCGGCCTGTTTATATATACTGTTCAGTGAGGCCAATTCAGGCGGGGTCATCTTGCTTTCAGGTTCCCCCCAGCTCAGGGATATTACATTACCCAGGCGATGGCTCACAGCATATTCCACAGAATCAAGAAGTATCTGGCCGTCATCCGGCGAAAGCACCAGATCTATTTTTGCCCCGGGTGCCATTGCATGTGACCACTCCACATCTATGGCAGTTTCAGAAGCCCACCCACTGTTGGTTGAAGTTATTGCACCTTTAGGTGTGGATATATTAAGGTTTATTGGAGGCAGACCTGTGATATTATCAAAAGCACTTACATCGTAATTTATGGCCGGGTCACCATATGCATCAACTATCACTATGGTAGTGTTGTTTCCATAATAACCTTCATTGTGTATATAATTCATATCATATGCATTGTATATATCCGCCGGGGTATATGGTTCTGCCCGATAGGACGGCGTTTCCACACAGGATGAAAAATCATCTGAACTATTGAATATGAAATAGTTTATACCCATGGTTTTATTCAGCATGCTGAAGATGTATGATATTGTTCCCTGCTTATATGTGTAATTAACGTTTAAGAGATCTCCACAATAACTATACGGAATTTTACTGTCATTGAGTTGCTTTGCCACATACCGGTGCAAGTCAGAAGGAATGTATGCAAGCAGGACCGGTGATGTACCGTTATTTTTATAATCTGTGTTCACGGTGGCAATCGTCGGTGTATCGATCATACCTGAAATTGCCAGTGATGAAAATAAAAACACAAAGACAAGTGCCATAGCAAATATTTTTTTACCCACGGATACCATACATTTCACAAAAATCAATCTTGCTTAATATAGTTAATGGTGACTTCTACCCCAGAACTGACATTTGAAGCTCGCCATATTCAGATTAAAATAGAGCGAATTCCATGAATCCTTTTGGTGACATCCTCTCCTATCTAAATATAGGAGCTTCCCGCTTCTACGGAAAAACTAGCCTTATCAGGTATAGGCTTCCCCTCCACGGGCATAAAGTTCCCACAATCCGTGGGTATCTTTCTCTTCTTATGCCTGATCTTTTCAGGCTTTATTATAATAAAGATATTAAAAATTTTCTTGAACCCTGCATGGAGAACATTGATTGCAGCATTGTCATCCCTGTCCATTGTTAATCCGCATACTTTACAGTTATATTCCCTATCATCAAGAGTGTGTTCCCCTATTATACTGCCGCAATAAGAGTACATTTTGGATGTATTCTTGGGGTTTACCTTTACACAGTATTTACCGGCCCTCTCAGCCTTGTACATAGTGTTTTCAATAAGTTCACCCCAGGATGCATCTGCTATGCTTTTGACCATCTTATGGTTCTTAAGCATATTCTCTATATTCAAATCCTCATATGCTATTAAGTTGTGATTGTTTACTAAAGTTCTTGATAGCTTCTGTAAGAAATCATTTCTCTGGTTGGATATATGAATATGCATGCCTGCAACCCTCACTACATTTCCCTTCTGTTCTTACTACCTTTCTGCTTCCTTGATAAGCTTCTCTGTGCTCTTTTTAATTTCCTCTCTGATTTCCTTAGATACTTTGGTGGGTCTACAGGTGTATTATCTGTAGTAGCTATTAGTTTAAGAAGGCCGACATCTATTCCTACAGGGTTATCCAGCAGTTCAGAATAATTCCTGCTATCATGATCGTCTTCAACTATGAATGTTACATAGTGGTGGTTTGCCTTATCTTGCTTTACTGTTGCCTGTTTTATTTTTCCTTGTATTTTTCTATGCTGGAACATCCTTATTTTACCTATTTTGGAAAAGAATACATGGGTATTATCCAGCATCTTAAAGCCGAACTGTATATATGTTATTGAACGGTACTGTTCCCTGGATTTGAATCGGGGAAATCCTGCCTTTATCTTCTTTCCCTTCTTTTTTTCTTTTATTCTCCTGAAGAAGCTGCCATATGACTTGTCCAATCTGTTTGCTACATTCATGAGTGCCTGTGAATATATATTTTTATATTCAGGGAATTCATTCTTAAGTTTTGATAGCTCAACAGATTGTGTGTTATAGTTTACTTTTAGGCTTTCATAATAATTCCTATTCAGCTGGTATGCTATCTTTCTCTGTTCTAACATGGCATTGTATAATATGTGGGATAAATACAGAATATCATCTATGGTCTTTATCTGATTTTTATTTGGATATATTCTGAATCTATATGCGGTCTTATATTCCATGTATATCATTAGTTTGGAATGAATATTTATAAGCATTCTCCCCTGATAGCCAGAAATTCATCCACATCATAAATTCAGTTGCTTTCTTTCCGGTATATTGATCTGTAAATTTTAAAAAAATATATATGCCTCACCGCCCTGTGTTTGCATGGCAGAGGCTAAGAAATTCAAATGGGATGATGTCCATAAGGAGAAATTATCAGACACGTTTTCAAGGCAGATGATTTATGGAGACCGCATAATGGTAGCACAGCTGGACATCAAGAAAGGTAGCGTTGTTCCTGAGCATTCTCACGAAAATGAACAGGTATCTTGGATAATGAAAGGTAAACTAAGGCTAACCGTGGATGGACAAACTATTGATGTAGGTGCAGGTGAAATACTGATAATACCATCAAACACAAAGCACAGTGCTGTTGCACTTGAAGATACTCTAGATATTGATATTTTCAACCCCATAAGAACTGACTGGATCAACGGTAAAGATTCATACCTTAGAAAATAATTTGACTGTTCTTTTTATATTAACAGTAATTTTTTGATTTAAAAAATTGAAAAATATAGTATAAATCCTGTTATGGAACACACACGATGGAATCACCTTTATCGAATCTCATCGGAATCATAAATTACGAAATTCATATTAAAAATGCTATATTCGTATATTTTAAATAGTATATTGTGATTAACTGATAAGAACATCTTAGTATAGAAACAAACTTTAGATGTTAAAATTAATAATATAGCAAACAAATATTTATTAATAATAAATTATTACTATTTGTTTGTAAAACATAATGAAAGGTGACAAAAAATGGAAACAAAGTGTAAAATATGCGGAGAGAAAATTAGTGTGCCTGACGACTCTATAGCCGGGGAACTTATAGAGTGTGGTTCGTGCGGAATGAGCTACGAAATAGCCTCTATCAAAGGAGATGTAGTGGAAATCAAACCTGCAGAGAACGTTGGCGAGGACTGGGGAGAATAAGTTGTTGAAGGTCGGTATTGTTGGGGGATCAGGCTACGTAGGCGGGGAGCTTCTCAGGATTCTGGTCGGGCACAGCAATGTGGAAATAACATCTGTATCCTCTACCAGTCATGCAGGTGAAAAAATATC
>JAJZZW010000090.1 GCA_021797385.1 Thermoplasmata archaeon
GAAATGAAAATATTACATTGCCTGTTGCGGTATGAACTATATCCACAACAGTATAAAGTGATAATACTGTACCGGCTATCGGTGCACCTATGCTGCTTCCTATGTACCTGAATGTACTGTTCATGGAGGTGGCAAGCCCCATATCACGCGCCTCAACTGAGAGTACTAGAAGGTTGATTATGGAAGCATTCATTATTGCCATTCCACTTCCTATTATGGCCTCATCTGCAAGTGTTAATGCAAGGCCCGGAGAAGTGGAAAGTAGAAGGAATCCCAATGCCGTTACAAAGGAACCGGCTATTGCCAGAGGTTTTATGCCAGTTCTTGAAATCAGTTTTCCGGTTACTATGGAGAATACTATCATTCCGGCTGCAAAGGCAACCATAGAGACTCCCGTTTCCAGAATACTGAAGCCGAAGCCATATGGTGCAGGTGTTTCAAACTTATAGGAAAGTGCCTGCATTGAGAGATACATTCCAAGCCCTGACACTGTCAGCGTTATATTGGCAATCAGCACATTTCTTTTTGAGAGTAGCTTCATATCAAATATTGCCTCTCCTCCCTTACTGTAATAATGCTTCTCATAAATGAACATTGGAATGAGCAGCACTATTCCCAAAGTAAGCATTGTTAAAAACAGTAGGGAATGCCATCCCCATGAAGAACCCTCGGACATTGACAGCACTATAAGAGCAAGTGGAATTCCCAGTGCTGCTGCACCTACGTAATCTACCTTTACATCCGGTCTCCTGTATTTAGATTCTCTGACCTTCCATATTGTAAGAAGTGCGAGTATGACTATGAACGGTATTGCCGTATGGTACGTCATCCTCCAGCCATAGTAATCAGATATGAATGAACCCAGTGGAAGGCTGACCGCAAATCCAACTCCGAACATACCGCTTATAAGTGCCTGTGCTTTGGGTACCATATTTCTTGGAAATTCTTCCCTGACCATGGCCATTCCCAGGGGCATTATTGTAAGACCGATTCCCTGAACTGCCCTGGAGATTACCATAAATGTGAAGTCAGGTGAAAAGCCTGTTACCGATACAGCTCCAGCATAGATTAGCATGACTATGGACATCATTTTCTTTTTGCCATACAGATCCGCAAGTTTGCCTATTATAGGGCTGAGAGCAACACCTGTAAGGAGGTAGGTTGAAAGTACAAGGCTTACCTGATCCACTGTGATATGAAATCCTTCCGCTATGGAAGGAAGCGATGGTGTCAGCATTCCCTCCACGTACATTACTGCTACAATTATCATTGCGAATAATACCAGAACGAATCTGGCATATTTCTTATCTACCTGCTGTTCCTCCATTTTATTACCTTTTATTCAATAACCATACAATGTATGGCAATTTATGTACCATAATTATAGTTAAGTATTTAATAGTTATCATACTTAACAGTTTATTTGTAAAGTATATTATAAAACACATAAAATTGGAAAAAATGCAAATGCCTAAAACTTCAATATTTTAAATCTTTTTTTGTATCCTGTTGCATATTTGGAAGCTGTCATGATAGCAACTTTCATGCTTACATAATCAGCCATATTTTTTCCGGATATGTCAAATGCAGTTCCATGATCCACAGATGTCCTCAGAAATGGAAGACCTATGTTCATACTCACTGTATTCTTAAAATCATATGTCTTTGCTGCGATATGTCCCTGATCATGGTAGAGGGATAAAACAACATCATACCTACCACTGGAAGCCTGATAAAATACTGAATCGGCAGGAACTGGGCCATAAACTTTCATTGTTTCTTTTGCCATCTCCACTGCAGGAATGATCTCATCTATTTCTTCACGTCCGAACATTCCTGATTCTCCAGCGTGGGGATTTAGGGCAGCAACAGCAATCTCTGGATCAGGAAAACCAAGAAGTTTCATGCTCCGATACGTATCCACGATTGCACTGTAAATATTATCCTTTTTTACCAATTTCACCGCATCGGATAATGATACATGCTTTGATAGAAATGTAATCCTGAGTTTTTTTACCTCGAAGAGTGTAGTAATAAATTTAGAATTTGTAAGACCTTTCAGCATTGATGTATGATCTATATACTGTGAACCGGCCTTTATAATAGCTTCCTTGTTTATTGGGGCAGTTGCAATGGCATCTATCCTACCTGCCATGGCAAATTCAACTGCGTTCCGTATACTGTCATAGGCTACCTTGCCTGACTGTGCAGTTACCTTCCCATGGCATATTTTTTCTCCGGTCCCTGTGTTTATAAAATCTATATTTTTGATGCCGTTCATTGTCAGTTTGCACTGGCTTAAAGTATCATTAAAATTATCCCTGTCACCGAAGAGCGTAATCTTAAATTTTCTGTTCTTAAATGAATTGATCGATTTTGCAACAATTTCGGGTCCGATTCCTGCAGGGTCTCCCAGGGTAATTCCTATATTGAGCATGGATAGTAATTTTTATCATGTATAAATAATTAGGAGTCAGCCTGTGGCAAATGAAAATTATTTCTGGCATATTTTATGATTGTTTCGTATATATCAATATCTCCAATGCTACCGCCTTTAATTACATACTTCTTGCTATCAAACAACCCGCCTTTGATAATTCCCGTGGAAATTAATGGCATTATCTGCTTGCCACTCAGAAGATAATGGAATCCTGACATATCCAATAATGAATATGCAGTTTCCCCGCCGCTAATTATCAAAATATCCGAGGGAATCAGGTTATGTAAAAATTCCTTCTCTGTGATTTTACTAAAATTTTCTTCTCCCAGATAGTAAAGCTTTAAGTCATTACTTTTAATTTCATTATTTTCTATTTTATCCTGCATATATGCTATCTGTTTTCCTGTAATTTCTGTATTGCTTCCCACCACTATGGAAATCATTGAATCATCTCCAGATATGTTGAAATGAGTGGTCCGGGGTCAACCGGGATTAAATTACCGGAAAGACAATGTTTTGCTATATCTTTCAAATCATCGTGGGTTTTTGAATCGAATATATACGTTCTATTTCTGGCAATCTCCGGTATACATTTATTCAGATTATGCCTGCTTTTCCGGTAAATAGTATAATTATTAGAAGTGTATCTTCCGTAATCTGGAATAGTATCAGTCAGGGCAATATCATTATATCTTGAAATGAATTCAATAAATTCTTTAGTGCTTCCACGTAGAAGCGTATCTATCCTGGTCAATATGTTGTACTCAGGAAATTTTTTCCTCACAATTTCCAGTTTTCCAATAATTCCGGTAATGTTTCGCGTTTCTAGATCAAGCGATATTATTTTATATTTTTGCACAGATACATATTCAATTTTGTTAAAAGGAATTACCGGTATACCTGAACCCAACATTGAGGCCATTCCTGCAGCCCCGCTCAGATCGTCAGAAATGATTATGTAATCCATAACTGACGATGAGAATCTCTATAATAATATTTATTATAAAAAGTCTAGATTAATCAATATTATATTGATACGTATTCCAACTTGAAATCATTAAGTTCATAGGGTTGCATTGACGAACAAGCCATATTATAAATAATTGTCAAATTACACTCATAAAGATGGACTTATCCACCAAAAATTCAAATAAACAGCATCTAAATTTATATACACTATAATGGTAATCATTCATAATGAATAGTGAAAAAGGCAAACTTCTAACTTTTAGGTGGACAACAACTGATACATGGGCATTTATTTCTTTCTCCATGGGTATGTTTCTAGAATCCTATATATTTGGAATGGCTTCAATAGCAACAACATGGGTTTCCATTCCCCCGGATTACACTGCTATACTGCTATCATGGTCTCCAATATGGCTTATTATCGGAATAGCCGTTGCCGGTCCTGTATCCGATAGAATAGGAAGAAAGGATGTATTTTATATTACCATGGCAATGTATGGTTTCGGGGCTATAGGAATTACGCTGAGTTACTCATTTTATTTAATTTTAATATTTCTGGCTATCCTGCTTTTTGCATCCGGAGGTGAAATGAATACTATTATGGCACTGTCGCAGGAGATTATGCCCAGGCAGCACAGAAGTTCAACCATGCTATTAGAGCTTAATTTCATACCTCTTGGTGGGCTTGTACTGGCAGGAGTTGCATTCTCAACCGCATACAGTTCAATATTCTTCCAGAGACTCATGATTGCAGGAACAATTGTTATTGTACTTGTGGTTTTGATTGCTTCAAGACGCTACCTTCCTGAAAGCTTCCTCTGGCTCGCCAGTAAGGGAAAAGAGAAGCAGGCAAAGGATGATGCAATAAAATATTATGGGGAAGATAGGTTTACCGAGAGCAGTGAAAAAGTTTCAAAAAAATCAGAAATGGAAAAACTTGATAAAACAAACCATTTCTGGCTTAAGTTCTTTGCAACACTGACCACCGCCTTTGCCGGTACAACAGGCTTCGGCCTCATAGCATATGAGCTTGGTCCTATCATATTTCCAAGTTTAACCGATTTGATCCTACTTGTGTCCAGTGTAGCGGCATTTGTTGTTGGTTTTATTGGACTTTTCGGGGAAAGAATAAGCAGAAAAAAGATGTTGCTTTATGGAAATGTGGGTGCACTGATTCTAACACTGATAACATACGAAACCATAGGAACATGGTCTAAATACCTTACAATATTCTGGGTTCTGGTTATAGCACTGAATGCCTTTGTTCAGCTAGGATACCTCGCTGAGGATACACTGAAATCAGAGGTATGGGCAACAAAATCCAGAGGATCGCTAACCGCACTTGTGCGTTTCCTTGGAATTGGCCTTTACATACCTACAATATATATTACATATACATATACTCTAAATCAATATATGCTATTCAATATATTTGTCTGGGTTGTAGGTTCAGCAGGGGCAATAACATGGTATATACTGGGAAAGGAGACAGGTATGGGTATACCTGTGGAAAATGCAGACTGGTAACATATCAATTATAATTTATTTTCAGGTAAAAGCATTAACAAATATTATATTATATTTCATGTATATGGAGAGTATGGATATAAAAGTTGGAATAATAGGGGGGATGGGACCAAAGGCTACAAATCAGTTCCTTGACCGTCTAACTGACCTGACTGAGGCAGAAAAAGATCAGGATCACGTTAGATATATTCTTTACAATGATCCGGAAATACCTAATCGCATAGACGCATATTTTCATGATGGCGCAAGCCCTGTTAATGCCATCAATGCTGGTATTGAGTTTATGGAAAAAAACGGCATAGAAACAGTTGGAATCCCCTGTAATACAGTTCATATATGGTTTGATCAGTTCCACAGCAGGATAAATGTGCTTAATATGATTGATCTGACCCTGGCAGCAATTCTGGAATCGGGTTATGAAAAACCCGGGATACTTGCAACAAATGCTACAATTGAATCTGGTCTGTATATCAGAGACCTTAGAAAGGCAGGTATAGATCCCGTTATACCTGAAAATGAGGATAATGTTATGAAGGCTGTACAGGAGGTAAAACTGGGAAATATTTCAAGGGGAAAATCCTTGCTGTTACCTGTTGTACGGGAACTTGAAAATGCCGGCGTTGACTCACTTATAATGGCATGCACTGAGATTCCAGTAATTCTTGATAGCAATGACACATTATTACCATTGATTGATTCAGATCGTTTACTTGCTGAAAAATTGATCACTGCTGCAGGAAAAAAGGTTAAGAGTAGCGGTAAAACAGGAAAGTTTTTTTAAGTATCAGAAAATATTACCTTATGTTAAAGGAATTTCCACAGAAAGGAATAGACACAGAAAAAATACATGAATTACTCGATTCATATGGGGAAAATGATATTAAGAATAGCAGGGGTAGGCTTTTTACATATTTTTACGATCCAGGCATAAAGGAATTAGACAGCTTTCAGGACATATTCTTAAAATTTTCCAACAGGAACGGAATGGATTACCATGCTTTTCCCAGTACATTGAAGCTCGAGAATGATGTGGTTGCAATGATGGGTTCACTGCTTCACGGAACAGATAATGTTTCCGGAACTTTTACCACAGGAGGTACAGAGAGTATCATTCTTGCCATGAAAGCCGCACGTGATACTTTCATGGAGAACCATAAGGGCACTCCCGAGGTTATTCTTCCGGTTACAGCGCATCCATCATTCAGTAAGGCGGCTGAATATCTCGGATTAAAGGAAATAAGAGTAAGCGTCGGCCCGGATTATCGGGCTGATATAGATGCCATGGAAAAGAAAATAAATGAAAATACTGCTATGATCGTAGGTTCGGCACCCTCATTTCCATACGGAACTATTGACCCCATAAAGAAACTATCTGATCTTGCACTGCAGCATAAACTCTGGCTTCATGTGGATGCCTGCGTGGGTGGCATGATACTGCCATTTCTCAAGAGAAATGGAAAGGATTTACCTGACTATGATTTCAAATTACCAGGGGTTATATCAATCTCAGTGGATTTGCATAAATATGGTTTTACTCCTAAGGGTTCCTCTGTTATCATGTATAAGAATAGTTCATACAGGCGTCATCAGATATATGTGAATGCAGGCTGGCCCGGTTATCCAATGTCTAATGCAGGAATTCAGGCTACCAAATCCGCAGGACCACTAGCAGGTACCTGGGCAATACTCAATTATCTGGGTTACGATGGGTACACAGAGCTGGCAAAAAAGACTCTTATTGCATACCAGACTATAAGAGATGGAATAGAGGAAACAGGATACAGAATAACCGGAAAACCTGACGCAACAATATTTGCATTCCAGGATGATAATAACAGCATATTCCAGACCGGTGTTAAAATGATAGAACAGGGGTGGTATCCGCAGGTACAGCCGTCCAATAAGAATTTGGGACTTCCTTCAACAATTCATCTGAATATATGTCCAGTACATGTGGAGGTTGCAGATGAATTCCTGGAGGATTTGAAATCCATACATGAAAGTCTTACATTTGATAATGAATCCAGGGAAATAGCCATAAACTCAGAGGAAAAAACTGCGGACTACCTTGCAAATATGGTGCGAAATAGCCAAGATAAAAAAACATTATTTTTCCACATGCTATATCAGCTCAGCCCGGAAAAGGGGGAACAGATATTCAGGGAAATTACGGATATGGATTTTTACCCATCTCAAAATTAATATTTATACAGGTCTGATGAGAGATATTTTAAACCAGAATCAGGCAGAACGGTTACCACTATGGAGCCCCTCTTCATGGTTTCATCAAGCTGTATTGCAGCCGCTACATTTGCTCCTCCGGAGTAGCCTGTAAATATGCCTTCGGTGGCAGCCATGTGCCTTGCAGTGTATATAGCCTCCTCATCGGAAACACTGAGGTAACCATCAACAAGGGATTCGTCCCAGTATGGCGGTTTAATTGCGTGCCCACCTCCCTCAATTTTGTGTCTGGTTGTAATTACTGGCTTTCCTGCAAGGAATTGAGCTGATTCTGGCTCTACCGGGTAACATTTTATATCATTCCTGAATTTCTTCAGTGCACTGGATATTCCCACAAAGGTGCCACCGGTACCAACAAAAGCAACAAACGCATCGATATTTCCATCGGTCTGGCTAATAATTTCGTTTCCGGTTGTATATTCATGCACAAGATAATTTACCGGATTGATATACTGATTTGGTCTGTATGCATGCAATGCCTGTGTAAGTTCTTCTGC
>JAJZZW010000091.1 GCA_021797385.1 Thermoplasmata archaeon
CTTATTTTACATTTTTATCCTGGATTCTGAAATAGCGTACAAGTTTTCCCTTATTATCATATATATCCCTGTACTGTATCTGACCCGCCCATATCAGTGAGGTAAGCTCCATGTGGAGCATCCACTCCTCGTGGCCATTTCCCAGATGTCCCTTTAATTCCTTTAATGTGTATGCATTTTCCCTGTTTTTTTCCAGGAATTCAAGTATAGAATTTTTAGTATCCAGGTTCCGGGAAGAATTGAATGTGTCCTTATCAACAGGCATTTTTATTGCACCGGTTCTTCTTCCAGGGCCTTTTTGTAACTGGCAACCAGTTTGATTATATATTTTTGTGCGGCACTTTTCATCATTCTTGCGCCCATGCTTGCAGCGGTCCCAACAACGTTCATTTCTGCCTTCCAGTCTACTTTTGTTTGATCGCCCATACCGGAAAACTCAAAATTCAGGGTAAAATCCACGGATGCCCCAGACCCGTTGCCTCTTCCTTTCAATGTAATGCTTTTATTTTCCTCCTTATCCGTGATATCAAGGATAAGGTCAAATTTGCCCTTTATAAAAGAAACGCCGGCTTTTGCTGTAAGTTTCATTTCGTTATCATTTATTTTCTCATGGCTTATGAGGTCAGGGACAAGTTTTACAAGTGTTTCCATATCAGTGACCTGCCCGTACGCCCTTTCAGGTGTGGTTTTTACTTCAAAGGAGTCTTCAAAGGTTAACATAAATTTATATTAATACATTGTAAATAAATGTTTATACCGGAACAGTAGATATTTTATTCATCGATAAGAGCGGTCCTGTAAATACCCAGTATTTTAAAGGGGTTCGTAATATTCCTTATCATCTCAAGAGCTGTTTCTGCATTCTCATTCCTTTCTATATCTATAAAAAATAAATAATTGAAAGGATTGAACTGAACCGGCCGTGATTCTATTTTTGCCATGTTTATCCCATAATCATTGAAGATTTTGAGAATACTGTAAAGTGAACCGGCTGTATTGGGTGCCGAGAATACCAGAGAAATCTTCGATGGCCCTTCGGGGGACACAGGCTCAGGGGATATAAGGAAAAAGCGGGTATAATTTGAACTGTTATTTTCTATATCTTTGGCTATTATATGCATATCATTTAATCTTGCTGCAAGTTCACTGGCAATAGCAGCATGGGAATTCCCATCCATGGTTTTTATAATTTTAACACTTCCGGCCGTATCATACTCGCTGACGGCTTTCAATCCGTGGTTATAGATGAATTCAGAACACTGAGCCAGGGCCTGAGGATGTGAAAGCACATATTTTATATCGTTTAACTTCGATCCGGGTTTTCCTATAAGGCAATGCTTTATTCTGAGATAATATTCTTTTATTATGTAAAAATCAGATTTAAAAAGAAAATCATATGTTTGATTAACGGCCCCTTCAATGGAATTCTCAATTGGAACTACGCCCACATCTATTTCATGTTCCTGCAGGGCATTAAATACAGACCTGACCGAATCCAGTGGTATATACTCACCAGATGTCATTCGCATTGCAGCAATATTGCTATAAGCTCCCGGTTCGCCGAAATATCCTACTTTCAATGAAGGATTATATAATTTCCATATTTAAAATTGATTAAAATCATATTCATCATATTCCTTCTTCGGCTTCACGTGCTCACTTGAATCAATGCGGCGATATAGCCATATAAGGAATATTATTATTGGCACTGCCGGAATCCACATATAAAAAGCATATAATGGATGTGCCGATTCTTCCAGAAGAATCTCTGATGTTTCAATTGCACCGGCAAAGGCAAGCTCAAGTACCATGAACAGGTACATATAAATAATTTTTATGTAATGATCTTTCAGAGTTCCCTTAATCAAATAATAAAATATGTATGTTCCTGTACTGACCGCCACTGCATATGCTGGAAGTTCCAGCCAAGAATGTGGCAGAAGCATAAGGCTTGCGAATATAGCAAATCCGCTTATCTTCGTTGCAGTACCCTCTACGGCTATGACGGCTGCCGTGGTTCCTATTGAAAACAGAAACATAAAAATACCTATAATAGGAATGAATTCTATTGATGCTATAAGCAGATTGTGTGGAAATATGCTCAACCACATTGGGAAAAAGGATTGTGACACAATGGCACTATCCTCGGATTTAAAACTAGCATAAAGTGCCGGGTCACTGATCGGCAGTGATGATATGAACGCAAATCCCGCTAGCTCTATAATAAAAGATAGCAGAAATAAATGTTTCAGTTGTGGCATCTTCAATTGCATGTATTCATAATTTAAATCATATTATTTATATTTTGGTAATAAAATTCACTTATTATTCGGATTCCTGTGTTCTTATAACCTTGACATTTTCCTCATACTTATCGAGTATAGATTCGAGCGTGATAATTCCCATAAATTTGCCATTGTCAACAACAGCACACCATTTAGTCCTGTTTCTCATCATTAATTCCCATGCGTTTTCGGCACTATTATCCAGTTTTACATAGGATATTCCGGGCTTATAGTAATCTTTAACATAACCATAGGATTTATTATCAATATCGTATAGATATACAGCACCCATAAGCTGATCGTGATAAACCACCGGAAGGGAGAGCAAATCGTTTTCCTTCATTATGTTGTCGGCGCGGTAGATTGTATAGTAAAGATCTGCATATATGTCATTTCTTATCTTCAAACTGGAGACCTTCATTTCCAGAAGAAGTGGAGTATGGTACTCGCCCATATTGGCAGGAGAATTCCGCCTCTGTTCCACCTGTGATTCATATATAGAGTATTTTGTACCAGATGCGATGTATGCTATTGATACTGCAAGCATGGCACCGGGTAGCAACTGCAGGCTACCGGTCATTTCCACCACCATGAGGATAACAGCCAGTGGCACTTTCCCGGCAGCACCGAAGAAAGATAACATGCCTATTATAACGAATGGTGCCACCTCTGGAACAATTCCAGGTACGAGAAAGTGAAAGAAAACACCGAAAAGAGCACCGAGGGATGCCCCTATAAATATCCCCGGCGCAAATACACCGCCACTTCCACCTGAGGAAACCGTGAATGAGGTGGCTATAATTTTGACAAATGGAAGAAGGATCAGTATCAGGAGCACCGGCAATCCAAAGGTGATGAGTTCATTGAACTTCCCAAGTTCCAGTATCTCAACCCATCCATATCCTGTTCCCAGTATTTCCGGGAAAAGGAGTGCAATAATTCCAACCACAGCCCCGCCTATCATAGGCTTGACATGATTGGGGACGTGCCATTTTTTGAATACATTCCTTATGCCATAAAAGGTTCTGATGTATAGTATAGCCATCACACCGGCTACAAGGCCGAGGATAGCGTAAAATGGCAATCTATAAACATCGAACGGTTCTATATAATCCCCGAATATAGGTTCAAATCCCACAACTGATGCGAATATAGAGTAGCCTATTGAAGAAGCCACAAGGGAAGGAAATATAACTTCTGATTCAAAATCCCTGCGGTACAATATTTCTGCTCCCAGAACAGAACCACCTATTGGAGCCTTGAAGATCGTACCGATTCCCGCACCAATGCCTACCGCAACCGCTATTCTCCGATCTTTAGGGCTGAGGCCAAGAATGTCAGCAAGGAATGATCCTATTCCGGCAGCAATCAGGGCGGTGGGACCTTCTCTCCCGGCACTTCCTCCTGAACCGATGGTAATTGCCGATGCTATTGTTTTTACTAGCGGCGTTCTTCTTTTGATTTTTCCGTGGTTCTTGTGAAAAGCCCTTATAGCTGCATCGGTACCGTGCCCTTCAGATGAGGGATCGAATGTATAAACTATGATGCCACTTAATAGACCACCTACAGCGACAACGACCGGTATCAGATAATATCTCAGTGCATAAAAATGGTATATTGTTGAACCGCCTTCCCCGAGCGGATGTGGTATAGTCATTCCAACAATATACGTGAAAAATATAATTTCAAAAAGCCTTATAGTAAAATAAAATGCTAGTGCCCCGAATCCTGCAACTACGCCGATAATAGCACCCACTATAAACCATCGCTCAAAGTACGGCAATGAGGATAATTTAAGATTCATCCGATCACCCGTGTATCAACCCTGCAATGAATATTCGGATATTTTAAATGTAATTTTATAAAATATATCTGAACAGAATGACGATAAAATAACATGAAAATGGTCATATCAGGTATCTGTATAAATATACATTATATAAAGTTTGGTTCATAATTTAACATATTAATAAAAATAATTAAGTGTAAAAAGCATGATATTCTGAACTTATTGTTTCGTGAAATATTCCTTGATCTTGTCAGAAATCATACCCGTGGTGGTTTTCAGTAAAGCAACAGGTGACCAGGGAATGAGCAACTCTGGATTCATGAGTCTGAACCAGTAATTTTCCTGAATATTCTCAACCATATACCTTGTTTTATATGCAAGAATAAATTCATCGAATACAGATTTATAGAATCTATATGGCTCATAAATAACGGGCTGCACATAACTGAAATTCAGATGCTGGAGATATTTTCTAGCTATCTCTATATGTGCCTGCATCCTTGAATAACCCGGGAAGTATGAATCGTTGTATATTCTGATATGCAGCTCCCATGGAGCCTTGATTATCTTTGAAATCCCATAATCCTCACCGTGATCGAAACTCGGTGTTGCATTTGAAAATCCACTATGTCCCTTCAAAAATTGTATTATCATGTCTGATTTATTTTCTGGAATCAATAAAGAAAATGACTCCTCGTCCTTAACTGTATCTTTGTCTATGTAGACACTTTTGTTGCCTTTTAACTCGATGTGTTTAGGAAACAATATGTAAGACATTAGTAGCATAGTAACTCTGTGTAATTAAATTTTTTCTAAAAAATTCTGACAGGTATAATTATAACTTTCTGTTAAAACTTATTTTGATAGCAATATTACACAGGATTGCCGGCTAAATGTACCTGAATACCGGGTAACGCATATGTTTAATAATATTTTACTATTTACCAGCTATGGATCTTGAGGCTTACAAAGAAGAGGGAATCATAGCCAGAAAAAGTATAAATAATAATCAGATTAAAAAAATAGCGGCGGATATAAATAATTCCTTTAACAAAGGTGGAAAATTGATCGTGTTTGGCAATGGGGGTTCAGCCGCGGACGCGCAGCATTTTGTTGCTGAGTTAACCGGTCATTTCACAAAGGAAAGGAAGCCACTCAGTGCCATAGCACTTACAACAAATACGTCTGCACTGACTGCCATAGGCAATGATTATTCTTTTAAAGAGATATTTTCAAGGCAGGTCATGGCTCTCTGCCATGCTGAAGATTACGTGGTCGGGATCAGTACTTCTGGTAATTCGGAAAACGTCATAATGGCAATAGAGGATGCAAATAAAATAGGTGCATATACACTGGGCTTTACAGGGAAATCGGGTGGCAAACTAGCCGGAATTTGCAGGGAAGTTTTTCACGCCGATACTGATACTACGTCAATTATACAGGAAATACACATAACAGCAATTCATATGATATGTGCTTTAATCGATGAAAATTATTGATTATGGATAATTTTTTATAAATATTCAAATTACCCTTACAATGATTATAACCAAAACACCGCTCAGGATAGGCCTGGTTGGGGGAAGTACAGATATTCCTGAATATTATAGAAATTACGGGGGGCTACTGGTTTCTGCCGCCATAAATAAATATATTTATATTATTGTAAATAAAAAATTTGACCATAAAATAAGAGTATCATACTCTAAAACGGAAATAGTGGATACTGTGGAAGAGATAAACCATCCAAGTGTCAGAGAAGCCATGAAATTACTGGATATAGACGGTGGTATTGAAATATTAAGTGTTTCTGATATACCCTCCACAGGAACCGGACTGGGGTCAAGTTCCACGTTTCTTGTAGGGCTTCTCAATGCATTGCATGCATATAAATCAGAATTTGCCAGCAGAGAAAAACTTGCAGAGGAGGCAATTCAAATTGAGAGGAATATACTGAGAGAGCCGGGAGGGATGCAGGATCAGTATATGGCATCATTCGGCGGCATCAACATGTTAAAATTCAATGAAAATGATTCAGTATACGTTAATCCAGTTACCCTAAACCACGATAAACTCGAGAAGCTAAAAGACAATATGGTTTTGCTTTATACAGGAATAGATCATAATTCCGGGGAACTTCATCATAATATAAGAAAGGAGATATCCTCACACCTGGATGAGTATGAGAAAATGAAGGGTTATTCAGAAGAATTCTATCATTACCTTTTTGATATGGATATTAAAAAATTGGGAAGGTTGCTTAATGATAACTGGAAATGTAAAAAATCCCTTTACGAAAAAATATCCACACAACAAATTGATGAATATTATTCCAGGGCCATCGGGATGGGTGCCTATGGTGGTAATTTAATCGGAGCAGGAGGTGGAGGATTTCTTGTATTTATTATAGATAGCTGGAATAGGAAGAAGCTCGATGATCTGGGATTACGGAGTATTGATTTTGATTTCGATTTTGAGGGGTCAAGGATCATTTATTTCTCTGATTGAATTGTGAAAATCCAATTGATAGTTTCATAATTTCAGATTTAAATGTATTATCTATAATTAATATGCTTATTAAATGTTTTTCATCGTTAGAATAAAATAGAAGAAAGATATAGAATATCCATGTATCCAGAATATATTTTAGATGAAGTATTTGATTTCTTCCAGTATCCAGAAAATTATGATAGGGCCATGATTAGTGCCTCGCTGCAAAAAATTAATTGCAGGGACAATAAAATAAGTTTTACCGGCAAAAACGTGGAGCCAGTATTGGAATGTTCTAAAGAAAACGCCCTAGGATTTTTTCTCGCCAACATACCCGCAATGATAGTTAATGATGATCTTTTTAATGGCATTCTTCCACCTAAACTTGAAAAACTCAGAAAAGACACTTTAGAACTCATCAGCCTTCAAAAATTCAACGAAGTCGCAACCCTTGATTTATATCTCCTCCTCGAAATGGCTATGCGCTGCGCATATTCAAAGTGGTTGGGAAATAAGATTACCATATCCAGATACGGAACAGACGACATAGTTCTGGATAATTATGATTATAGAAGGCTTAAACTGTATATACGTCTGAATGGGCTCGGTAGAACAGATATCAATGTTAATGGTGAACCGTTCCCCGGATCAGAAAATTCTCTTCTACGGTGGGCGACAAGATATATGGATCGACCCACCGGCCTCATGTTCCGGCTTTCCCTGAATGTGAGAAATTTGCTTGCACACGGTGAAAACGAGTGGAAACTTTACCCCATTTCAGAAAGTGTTAGAACAGCTGTATCTTCGGCCGGGAAATTATTGTCAAAAATAAAACCCGGAATGCCTCCGGATCAGTTAAAAGGAAGTAGAAATTATGCAACCCCTCCTCAAAGAAGATATAGTGTATAATTCAGATAACTATTTCTACAATTAATGTATTATGTTATTAACTATGAAGGCAAATGAGGCATTAAACCTATTAAGAATTTCAAGAAAGACACTTCATGTTTATGCTTCAACAGGTAA
>JAJZZW010000092.1 GCA_021797385.1 Thermoplasmata archaeon
AATATAATGGTAAAGGATATATATAGTTAAATAATAGGGAATAACTTACAATTAATAGGATGGTAATATGGCTGATAATAAGAAAAATGATGAAAATTTTCAGTATATCGTTCGAATAGCGAATAAAGATATAAAGGGAGAGAGGAAACTCAATCTGGCACTGGCGGATGTTAATGGGATAGGCGATAGACTGGCAACAATACTTATTAAGAAATTCAACCTTGACAAAAACAGGCAGATTGGGGAACTCAGTGAGGACGAAGTTCTGGAAATAAGGAAATATGTAGAGAACAAGGAATATGAGAGCATGCCGGTCTGGCTTTTGAATCACCGGAAGGATATTGCAACAGGAAAGGATTTGAATCTTCTTTCAAATGATTTGAATTTACAGATTAGTGATGATATAAACCTTATGAAAAAAATGAGATCGTACCGTGGATTGAGACACGAACAGGGACACAAGGTAAGAGGGCAGAAAACACGTTCCAATGGAAGACACGGATTATCAATGGGAGTTATAAGAAAGAAACAGGAACAGAAAAAATAAGGTGATGTAATGGGAGACCAAAAATTTCAAAGGAAAAGATATTCTACTCCGAGACACCCCTGGGAGAAGGAGAGAATAGATTATGAGAAGCAGATTGTAATTAAATATGGATTGAAAAACAAGAGAGAGCTGTGGAAGGCACAGGCAGTATTATCATCTTACAGGGCCCAGGCAAGAACACTTCAGGCAAAGGTGAGATATAATGACCCAGTTGCGGAAAAACAGTTCCAGTTATTATTGAAAAAGCTTGACAGGCTGAGCCTTCTAGGCGAGGGAGCAACTCTGGATGATATTCTTGCCCTTACAATTGAAAATATACTTGATAGAAGGCTTCAAACCCTTGTTTATCAGCTCAACATGGCAACAACCATGAAACAGGCTAGGCAGCTTATAACCCATGGTCATATAAAGGTGGGAGATCATGTTGTTACAATACCAAGCCTTGAAGTGGAAAAGGGTGTGGAAGATACAATAACGTACAACGAAAAATCTCCGTTTTCAGATGAAAAGCATCCGATCAGACTTGTGCTCGCAGGAATGAAGGAAAGTGAAGATGTAGAAGGCGATAAAAAGAAAACCGGTGGTGAAGCACAATGAATAAGATAGGAATAGCGCACATATACGCATCACAGAATAATACAATAATACTTATTACAGACCAGACAGGCTCCGAAACAATCGCTAAATCAACAGGCGGGATGGTTGTGAAAAATGACAGGGAGGAATCCAGCCCATATGCAGCAATGAAAGCTTCAGATATAATTACAGAAAAACTCAGGGAGAAGGAAATTACTGACCTTATAATAAGAGTAAGAGCACCGGGTGGCAGCATGTCCAGAATACCGGGTCCGGGTGCCCAGTCTGCAATAAGAACACTTTCCAGGGCTGGATTCAAAATCCTCAGGATAGAGGAGGTAACACCAACACCTCATGATGGCACCAAGAAGAAAGGCGGAAAGAGGGGAAGGAGAGTTTAATCATGCTCAAAATTATTGAATTAAAGGATAATTTTATAAGATTTTCAGTAGACGGGATTACCCCGGGTATGGCTAATTCAATTAGACGTACTCTGATTAACGATATTCCGAAACTTGCCATAGAAAATGTTATTTTTCATCATGGAGAGATTAGGGACGCTGATGGAAATGTTTACGATTCTTCACTTCCCTTATTTGATGAGGTACTGGCTTCGAGGCTTGGATTGATTCCACTAAAAACCGATTTATCGTTAAATTTCAGGGATCAATGTACCTGTGATGGAAAGGGATGTGATTTATGCACTGCTACGTATTCCATAAACAAACTGGGTCCAGGCACAGTGTATTCGTCAGATATAATCCCTGTTAATAATCCCGACCTCAAACCAACTGACCCTCTAATACCTATTATTGAACTCAAAAAAAGTCAGGCAGTTCTGGTAACATGTGAAGCCATACTGGGGAGAGGTGCAGAACATGCCAAATGGCAGGTAACCTCCGGTGTATCATATAAATACCACAGAAATTTCCATGTCAATAAGGGAGTAATGGAAAACTGGGAATTTTACAAAGAAACGTGCCCTAAATCAATAGTAAGTGAAAACGAGAATACTATAGTTTTTACAGATGACATACCCTGCAGTTATTTATCACAGCTAATGGAACGTGATGGTGTTGTAGTCGAGGAGGATGAAAGTAAATTCATTTTTAAATTTGAAACAGACGGGTCCTTGAGTGCAGTTGATACTTTGAAATATGCTCTCAAGAGATTGCCTGAAAGATTTACAATACTCACAGAAAGCCTTTCTGATTAAGATTTTATTATATTTTTAGTATTTCCATGAATGAATATATAATATATATTATCACTATTTAATTGAATGTTTCATGCTTAGTATTATAGTCCTACAAAAATATGTGTGTAAAATCCTATTTACACTTATGGAGATAATGTAACATATTTACTGCAAATTCATATGACCCTTTACTATCATCCTTATGGAATTTTGATTTGAAAAAGTTAGAAATATTAAATATCATTCTAATTATGTTATATATAAATAAAATGATAATATGTATTATTCAGTATCCAAATAAAAAGAAAACGTGAAGTAGCGCGGGGAATGACTCATATGCAACATATATTCCCACAAGGATAATGATTATTGAAAATACTTTTCTTAAATCTCCCTTTCTTCCTCCCAAATTCACAGATAGTCTTGTACCAAGAAAGCCACCGAATATTCCACCAATAACATAAACTATTGCAACAAGAATGAGGACATCCCCTATTATTCCACTACTTATATACTGTAATCCTGGAGCGACCATGGCATATCTTATTGCTGTAACAACACCGAAAGTACCCACAGCAAGAAGTGATGTACCGATAGCCATACTTATTTTTATTTTTGAAGATGCTAATAATCCTGGAACAATTAAAAAACCCCCACCGATTCCAAAAAATCCGGAAGCAAATCCAACAATCAAAGAATATGCGGAAACTTTATCGTATTTTGTCATTTTTGCCCTTTCTTTGCAATCTTCATCGGGTACCGCTCTGCACTTACTTATGTACATATAAACTCCTATCACGATCATAAGTATGGAAAAAAAGAACAGAAGTTCTCCGCCTTTTATGATAAGACCTAGGGTAGAACCTATCAGTACCCCTATAATGCCGACGAGAGCAAATACCCCGCCGAGCTTTATATTTGCATTTTTCTTTTTAAGATGCTGCACAAAATTTATATAAGCTGTAATCCCGACGGCAAGAGCTGTTGTTCCAATAGCTAGATGTGGGTGGTTTATCCCAACAAAATAGATGAATAAAGGAACAGCGAGTATAGAACCACCACCACCTATAAGCCCTAAGCTGAAACCAACAGCGACCCCGGATACGATAGCCAGAATATATTGAAGTATTGTTATATCTATCATTTAATACCTCATGAGTATTGCAACTCCCTATAAATACATTATTCACATAGAAATAAAAAAATTCATAATGATGGAAAACTTTAGATAATAATGAAGAAATATGACTTTTAACTTTCATGCAGAAGATTGCTAAGATGGTACAGTGCCTTTCCTGCATTAGAATTATCTATAACTATCCAGATTTCAGTGTTTAATCTGTAAATGTTAGTGAATTTTATCCCGTATGTCATGAGGTAATCGGTAATTAAAAGTGTAAGTCCAGGCGTAAATGATGACTCCTTGGGAAGGATGATTTTGATCAGGGCTATCTTGCTCTGCTGATTTCCGGTATTTGCTATGCATATGTAAATATTGGATTCTTTCATAACAAGGATGGCATTATCAGGTATTTTTTTTATATCATCAAAATACAGAATACTGTACTCATATTCTATAGTAAGAGATGATTTTTTCAGTATTTCCAGGTCATCTGAATATTCAGGTTTTTCTGTTTTCATGTTGGCAAGCACCTTTACTATAGTATTGAATTTTACTGTTTTGCCAGTCATGGCCTCAACTTTATCCCTTATATTTTCAGCCACCTTGGTATAATTGCATAATCCGCTGGAAATTGTCATGGAATAAATAAGATTATTACTTACTATTACTTTTACCGAATCAGAGATTTTTGTCATAAAACATCATTATATTAACATATAAATTCATTGCCATTGAAAATATACTATTATATACATATTTATGATTATTAGAATCATAGTAAAATGGATTAATCATTTTACTAATTTGAAAAACAAGCATAAAATTAATTAAACGCAAACGAATAGATGAGATTATCGGTGTATAAATGAAAATAGGTATTATTGCAAGAATTAACTGCCATTCATGCATAAGAATAGCGAAAAGAATACTGGAAATTATACCACCATCATGGGAAATAATACTTGAAGACAAGCTTGCAAGGTCCCTGAACAGGAAAGGCACCAATTTCAAAAATATTGATGCTGATATAATAATAGTAATAGGAGGTGACGGGACAATTCTAAGAACTGCCCAGCTCTCCAGAGGAAAAATACTGGGTATCAATGTGGGGGGATTGGGATTCCTATCAGAAGTGGAGATAGGCAATATCGAAGAATCTATCCACAATCTTATCAACGGAAATTATAGAACTTACGATGTTATGAAGCTCGAAGTCTATATAAACGATAAGCTCTTTGGTACTGGCATAAATGATGTGGTAATACATACTGCTAGGATATCAAAAATCAGAAAATTCAGTGTATATATAGACGACCGTTTCATGGAAAATACAAGTGCGGATGGTGTTATTGTGGCCACGCCAATAGGTTCCACATCTTATTCATATAGTGCCGGTGGGCCGATACTTATTCCATCATTGAAAGCTATGGTAATATCATATATAGCGCCGTTCGGATCAAGGCTCAGGCCAATAGTATGCCCAGATACAGGAAAAATATCAATAAAAATTATCGGTAAATACAGTTCTCTGGTAATAATAGATGGGCAGAGAGAAGCGGTTGTCAACGGAAATGACCGTGTAGATATAAAGGTTTCCAGTGAGAAGTTAACTTTCATAGAACTAAAAAATTCATTTTATGACAGGTTAAGGGAGAAGTTAATAAAAGATGTGGTTAATTAGGGAACGTACCTTGAAAATGATAATGGAGGCTTCAAAGGACTCGTATCCCAATGAATTCGGAGCCTTGCTCCGGGCAGAAAACCAGATTATCTATGAAATAGCCATGCTTCCCGGTACTATAAGTGGAAATGTGCATGTCATATTCCAGGCATATTCCATACCCATTGATTTTAGCTACGTTGGTTCAGTGCATTCCCATCCTTCTGGAAATACACACCCTTCTGATGCAGACCTACATATGTTTTCCAATACAGGTCCGGTGCATATAATAGTAGGTTATCCATATAACTTGAATAATTATTCAGCTTATAATAGAAATGGAGACCCATTGAAACTTGAGATTATTTAACTTGAAAGCGAGAAGCTTTGTGTGTTTGCCTGTAAAGGAAGTCACTTTTTATAGCGAAGTATCCCACAGTAACCACCAAACTGCTTTATAATTTCTCCAGAATCCGTATAATCGCTTATTACGTGTACATTGACACCGTTTATCTGTGAAAGAAGACTTCTGGTCTCAGGGTCCCTGAATTTTGATTCTGATATGAGCAGATCCTCTATCATATTCATTTTAGCATATTTTATTATTTCATCATAACCATAAACGCTCAAGCCTGTTTTATTCAGGTTCTTGAGGAATGACTGTATGAGCTTTTCATCTCCGGCTAACCTTGCGCCTTTCAAAATCTCCTCTGATTTTTTTTCTGCCATGAATTCATATATGCCTCTTTTTCCAGAATCTGTTTCTGCTATATCGTATACTGTTATCTGCTTGAAGAAAGGATCGTTTTTAATCCTTTCATACAACTTTGTATGCTCGAAACCCGGGCCAAGAATTATAATTGTTGAAATGCTTCTTATGTTCTTGAGTGTTTGGATGATTTCATTGTAATATCCGGAATCGCTGGCTTTTGACTCATAGTCCTTCCCTGACTTTCCTGATACTATTTCACCTATGTCCTGTATACCATATGATTTAAGAAGGGCAACAGTACAGGATTCATCGTCCAGTGAGGTAAACACTACTGTATTTTTATAATAATTATCTACAGACTCCTTTAGCAATCCATATTCTTCTTCATTTAATTCTTTTACTAGGGTAATTTCATCGTCCACTCCTATCATAACTGACTGATGGCTTCCAGTGTTTTCTCCTTCCACTATTTCTCCAAGGATTTTCAGATTATCTGTGTATGGCAAAAAATCCACCTTTTCTATTTTTAGATTTATTCTGATTTTCTTCCTTTCCACTGATTTGGACCTTGTCATATCTGCATTTTGTTCCTGCCTTCTGAATACAGAGGTGATAATGATATCATCCTGTGCCATTATATTTTTCAGGTACCAGAGATCATCAATAGTGTTTATCAATAATACTATTCGCAAATTTTTCCTGTCGTCCTCTATAATTTTCAATATAGGTTCATTTTAAATTGAATTAAAAAACTTAGCCTTTCAGGATAGAGTCTATCTCCAGCAATATTTTTAGGTAATGAGTACCATTCCAGTAATATTTATTACAGTATTTACAGTATTTTACTGTACTGAATCTTAATTTTACTGCTGAAAATTCCGGGGGCATCACATCTGAATTAATGTCCTCTAACAGTGAGTTACACATGGGGCAGCGGGAAAAGAATAGGTTCCTCTTTGGCGGGAACATCCCTGCTATCTGTTTGATCTGTAATTTGAAATCCGGACTGTCAAGGAAAATGGATTTGCTGTATCTCCTGTAAAATTCATAATCCCGTGTCAACAGTATTCTATCTTCTTCAATGCATTTTTTGAGTATTTCGGTATCACTCTTACATTGAGGGTATAATGTATCATATCCCATTATACGCATCCATTTGCAGGTTTTGCCGACCATATGGTCAGCCATGAATCTAGGCATCCCTCCACCTTGAGGATAAACTGTTTTTAATTCCAGATAGATCAAGTATTCTTGCAACAATAAAATTTATAAGATCGTCCATGGTCGAAGGTTTATGGTAATATCCGGGTATGGCAGGTGAGACGATGACATTATCCCGGGAAAGTTTCAGCATGTTCTCAAGCATAATTGTACTGAGTGGCATTTCTCTGGGTACGATTATGAATTTTCTTCTCTCCTTAAGCGCAACCGTAGCTACCCTTGTTATCAGTGTATCTGATATTCCGGAAGATATCTTTGCAAGTGTTGATGACGAACAGGGTATAATCACAAATGTTGAAAATAAAAAACTACCGGAACTAATTCTAGCTGCGATGTCGTTATCGTTATAAACATAAGTTGCAAGACTTCTGATATAATCAAGACTGTAATCTGTTTCCAGCGACATGACCTTTTTTGCACTCTCAGATATTATCAGGTGAACTTCAAGATCCTTTAGATTTT
>JAJZZW010000093.1 GCA_021797385.1 Thermoplasmata archaeon
TATGTCAAAATATTGAAAGTGCAGCAAGAACAGATAGAAACGTTTCCGCTAATGGAAATGTCTTTCTTATCAATACTGAGAGAAATATCATAGATATAATGGGGATCCTGAATGCGGAGTTAGAAGACATGTTTTTCCTTTCATATGCTATACTGAAAAATTATATGAATCCCAGGCATAATTCAATGAAAATGTATTCATATATACTTACAGAGCGGCATGATATGGAAGATTTGATGAACAGACTCTATGAATTTAAAGGAACACATGATTTCAGAAATTTTTGTAAACTTGATACACGGAATACCGAAAGAACCATAGACAATATTTCATATTCTAAAGTGGATAAATTTAGCGTAATAAATTTCTATGGAAAAAGTTTCATATGGCATCAACTGAGAAGTATTATGGCTTTCGTACTTTCAGGTAATACAGACCCATTTTCCCTGAAAAAGAAGTATACGTACCTGGCACCTCCTGAGCCACTGATTCTCAGGGATATTATGTATGATGGGATAGCTTTTACAGAATTCAACTACATAAAACATAAGAGATATATGCAAAGAACATCAGACCTGATAAAGATCAGGTATGTGCTCTATGAAATTTTTAATGGTAATATATAACCAATATTTTCAATAATAATCTATATATTTGATGTGTTGAGTTATTAACCATTATGGCAAATGAAGTATAACCACATTTTAAATGGAACTGGATATGATCAAATATCCAATAAATTATCAAGTTTTTGGATAAGTAAATTAGATGTGGATGTTTATATACAATCAATATATTTAACCTTATAGAGAGAACAGAAGACTCAAAAGTAAAAAAAGAGACAAAGGAGAGATTAGATGCATTTAAGATTATACCAAGGGAAACGAATAATGATGCAATTGTAAGATTGCTTGATTTTTATGACAGGAACAGGAAATAAGTGTTGCAAATGGAAGCAGCAAGAACTGAACCAGTACACATAAAATGCAATTTACACTAGTATACGCATATAGCCAAGAATATATTCAATGAATTCAATTACATAACAAGGCAGAGGTACTTTGAGAATTCTAAATTATACAGTGAAACAGGAATAAGGAAAAATGATATCATATCATCTGAAAAACATTATACCGAAGTGTAAGCCCTGAGAATAATGTTTTACCAAAACAGACGCTTCAATGGTTTATAAAGACATTCAGGAATGCTTGGTTCTCATATTTCAAGGCGTTAAAAGAATACTACAAGAATCTATTATTGGTATTGACCTTGCTGTTGACAACACTGCAGCCATATCAAACAATACTGGTGTAAGTCCTGTTATTGTTAAAGGCGGTTTAGTTAAATCCACCAACCAGTTCCATAATAAGCAGATGGCTAAATTAAGGTCTATAAACGATATACAGTACAAGCATAATAAAAGATATCAGAGATATACTGGAGTGATAAGATTGATAACAAATAAGAGGAATAGGATAATCAATGATTTATTCCATAAACTATCATTGGGAATTATAAATTATGCATTATTCAATGACATTGATACCACTGTAATAGGGCATAATGAACTATGGAAGCAGAATGTGAACATGGGTAATAAGAATAACCAGAACTTTGTTCAAATACCCTTCAACAGATTGATTTCAATGATTAAATATAAAGGAGAGGAGAATGGAATTGATGTTATCCTGCAGGAGGAATCATATACTTCCAAATGTTCCTTCATTGACAATGAGAGCATTGAGGGTCATGAAAAGTATCTTGGCAGAAAAATAAAGAGGGAACTGTTCAAATCTGCAAATGGAATTCTAATAAATGCCGATGTGGATGGTTCCTATAATATATTAAAGAAGGCATTCCCGGATGCATTCACAGACGGAATTGAGGGTTAACCCAGAAAGTTTAAGCACCTTTGAATTATCTAAGATGACAACTTCCAAAGGGGTTTGTTAACATGGTTAACAGAAATCGTAACCTTAACTGCCTATGCATAGTTACAGTATTGTGTGACCCTAAACTGTATATTAGAAATAAAATAAAATTATATAGAAATAAGTTCTTACCTCTATAATGATAACAGAAGAGATATTCTTGAAGGATTCATACTTAAAAGAATGCGATGGTAAAGTCTTAATGTGCGAATTTACAGACCTTACAGTAGACAAAACAATATTTTTTCCCACAATGTTAGGACAGCAAAACGATAAGGGGGCAATTGTAATTGATGAAAAAACTTTCGGAATCGTGGACGTATGGACAGACGGGGATTATATACACCTTATTTCACTGGATACATACCCGGATAACATCGTTGGAAAAACAATACATCAAACACTGGATTGGGATGTGAGGCATATACATATGAGATTCAGGACCGCTATGTTTATCATTTCTGGGCTTGCATATAAATTTTACAACGCCAAATCTAGAATTAGCCAGACTTACGATGATAAGGCATGGGTAGATATCTATATAAATGATATAACAGAGGATATAGTCAATAAAATAGCAGAGGAAGCAAATAAAATAGTGAGACAGAAGGTTCCTGTCAAGATTGAATATATGGGATCAAATGAATTCCCCAGAGAAAAGCAGAGAATGAGTTATTCTACAGGTACTCTTTCTGATGATGAAGAGCTAAGAGTGATTAACATTTCGGGTCTTCCCCTTCAATCTGATTACGGGCTTTATGTTGCAAATACCGGTGAAGTTGGCGAAATAGATATCAAAAGCTCCATGGTCAAGGGGAAGGTAGATAAAAGACTCACAATTACATTAAAATAAGTATAAAAGATTATTGACCATGAATGAACTGGAATTAATAAATAAAATGAACAAGGGGCTTTCCTATATAGGAATGGCTGTAGCTGCCCTTGTATTCTTTTTTACACTACCATTTCTTTTCAAAGATTTCGGTATGATACCTGGCATGTCCGGACTTTATTTTTATCTGAATATAAAAATAACACCAACTATGGCTTATTCTTTAATGCCACTGGGCATAATTTTAATTTTGCTATCATTTTTTCCATTATTTTACGATAAAATACATTCATCCAGCTTTGACCGAAATAATAATGCCTTTTACTTTTCTGCTGTTTCTGTTTACATAGCAGTACTTGTATTTTCTTCGGTGCTTGTTGAAATAGTTGATCCCTCTATTGCGGTTAGTACTGTTTCTTCAATGCCACTTGGCATACAGAATTTTATTTATATGATGGGGTCTGTACTTCAGGTGTTAATTTTTGAGTTCATTCCACTATCTCTACTTATTATTATATTTCTAGCAGTATCCAGGCAATTAAAAGTATCATCGTTTCTCAATCCGTATAACTATCTCAAACGTTTTACTATCCTGTTTATGCTAATAGCTGCAGCAGTTGCAGTACTGATTACGAATTATAATCTTTATAATTCCATACTTATATATATATCAACAATGGCACTGAGTTTTATATATATAAGATACGGATTTTTGAGATCTATCTTAGCAAGCTTCATATCCTCATATGTGGAATTTACACTTACTGCCTTCAGAGGCAATGCAATAATTACATCTGCCGCATCGGTGTTTTTATTCATTTGGGCCTTCGCGGGGCTTTATAGTTTTACCTTTTATATGGTGCAGAGGCAGAGAAAGAAAAGCGATAACAGCGATACAAAAGGAAATGAAGATAATTTAGAAAACGCAGAAGTAGAACGGAAAATTGCACCGGAACCGAAAACACCCCCAGACGAATTGTGGATCAGAAGTGCGTGCCCCAACTGTGGAAATGTAGAATATAAAATAAATGATGATATGTCCCTCGAATGCACAAAATGCGGTCAGAGACTGGACAGTGATTATACAGGCCCGTATAACATAATTATAAGCAATGTTTTGGGAAGAAGACAACCATAACATTTTAGAATTACTTTAATTGCCATTTTTGTTTTCTGTGAGGCGATCACTTAATTTAAAACGTCACGAATTAATTCAATATATAAAAGTTATTTTACGAATCGTTTTAAAATGTTTTATTATACCATATTATTATAATATTATATGGTGAATACCCTCAGGAAAAACATACTGAGAATAAATAGATTGATATGGCAGGGCTGGGGTATGACAGCCCCTGCAGCAGATATTGCATATCTCCTGGGAGGAATTGCACTAGTTGCACTGGGAGCCACACCCCTTTCAATCCTAATTGGTTTCCTCATATACCTTGCAATTCTCAATACATCCTACAGATTCTCAAAAAAATATGTATCTGCAGGTAGTGATTTCACCTATGTGGGAAAGAGTATAGGTGGATTCATGGCCACATTTGAAGGGTGGAATCTGTTCTTCGGGACAATGTTTGCATATGCAGGATTCGGAATGCTTGGGCTTGCGGGATTTTTTGACATATTCGACAGCGGAATAATTACAAAAGGATACTGGATTCCCATAGTTATTGCACTGAATATTATAACATTCTACATACTTTACAGGGGAATAAGATTTTCAACCACATATCAGATAATAACTGGAATAGCAGAATTCGCCATCCTCATTGCCGGGGGTATAGGGCTAGTGATACTTGCTGGGAAGAATAATACCCTTGATGTGTTTTCACCGTTTATCGCTAGTGGAGGAATTACCGGATTTTTGCATTCCCTGACACTCTCTGTGGTAACGTTCATAGGACTTTCTATAGCACTTACTGCTATATCAGAGGAAACGCATATACCGAAGAAAACTGTTCCAAAGTCTCTTTTAATTTCCTCAATGATCATAGGAATAACAATTGTATTCCTAACATACGCCATGACTGTTGCATGGGGACCATTAAGGATGCTTTCCTTCGGGGATTCCGTGGATAACGGTCTTGTATTATTCAGAGAAATAAGCCCGGTGATGTTTATACCGCTCTTTATTTTCACAGTTAATAGTTTTATGGGAAATAATATATCAATGGGGACCTCAATGACAAGAATATTCTACGCTTTCTCAAGAGATAGCATAATATTTCCAAAAGCATTTTCCAGAACAGACAGTAATGGAACTCCTATAAATACGACCTATCTGATTCTAGGAATATCCCTGTTCCTCAGTATAACCTTCGGAATTATTTTCGGACCAATCGATGGTGGATACGTACTCCTTTTTGCTGATGCATTCTTCTCCTTCCCTATAAGGTCCATATCATCGGGAAGCCTGGTAATATCTACATTCCGTGATAAGAAAATGAAAGCCCGGGCACTTCTTGGATATCTTGTTATACCAGTTGTATTGGTTATGGATAGTTTAAACTTATACACATCTAAAGAGATATATATAACGAATAATTTATATAAATATATAGGGGAGGTGATCTAAATGCCTGGAAGAATATGGACCGGTGAAGAGAAGTACAGTATTATAATGGAATCATTCCAGAATCCTGATATTACAATAGCAGATATATGCAGGAACCATGGAATAGCAGTATCAATGTTCTATAAATGGAAGGATCAGTTCTTAGAGGGAGGAAGAAAGGGATTAGAGGGAAAGGACCCTGATAAAGCATTAATAAAGGAGGTTGAAAGCCTGAAGGCAATAATAGGTGAAATGACCATAGCAAATGAGATTTTAAAAAAAATTACATGAGGAGGAAAAGGTGAGTTACGTGGATGAGATGTATAATAAAGGTATTGAAGTAAAAAAAGCATGCTATTATTCCGGAATCAATAGAATAACATACTATTACAGGAAGAGGCATGAAAGCATTGAAGACAGGAGGTATGCAACAAGGATTGACAGCAGCATTATTAGTAAAATAATAGATCTATGCAAAGAAAGAGTAACCTATGGCTATAACAGGATATGGGCACTATTAAGGAATTCAGGCATAAGAATAGCTAAGAAGACAGTATACAGGATAATGAAAAATAATAACCTAACCTTGCCAGTGCATAGCCATAAGAATAGAAAGGAAATTAAACTGTTAAGAGCCGACAGGCCGGAAATGCTCATAGAAACAGATATAACATATATTCCTACAAACAATGGAATGACCTATTTAATGTGCATTAAGGATGTATTCTCCAGGGAATGGTATGGCTATAGCTACAATACATCATGCACTGCTAAGGATGCAATAAATGCCATAGATGATTCTATTATACGGAAGTTCAACGGCATAGTATCTGATAATATTACATTGAGGACAGACAATGGCTCCCAGTATATCTCTAAGGAGTTCAATAATTATTTGAAAACAATGGGAATTAACCATGAATACATAGAAAGGGAAACACCTGAGGAGAATGGAGATATTGAATCATTCCACAATTCAATAAAGACAGATTATATCTGGATCAATGAAATCAATAATTTCAACGATGGCAAAATAATAATAAAGAATGCATTTTATGATTATAACAATATAAGGCCACATTCTACATTAGATTACTATTCACCATTGCAGTTCTTAGACAAATGGAACAATGACAGCAGCTTCAGGGAGTATTACAGAGCATTCTTAAAGAATTTAAAGGATGGCTACAGAAGGAGAAAGCATAATTATTATAAGAGGTCGATGATAAATGTCTCATAAAATGGAAAGATGTTTGTTTAAGAATCGCTATCCAACATCAGTATCAATAGGTGCCTTAATGGCAGTTCTTGCGTCAAACTTTTTCCCGCTACCTGTGTATCCTTATAATGCGGCATCCGTAATGGGGATTGTTATTATCGCAGCGGTATTTGTAATTACATTATACACGTGGATAAAGAATCCGGAGGCCGTAAGGAAGGCAGGATCCACGAGCATGGATGAAATTACTGAAACATCTATAGAATAAAAATTTTGATTATTTTAAATTGTATTAAATAAAAATTTATTCAAGATTGTAATGATATTATTATGTTAAATGAGAATATAAATTATGAAAAATGCGGACACCACATACTGGTATCATCACTGAAGGGCAGAATAAAAATAACAGTAGATGGGATTACTTTAGCCGAATCGACAAATGCCCTAGAATTGAAGGAGGACGGTTATGAAAAAGTATACTATATTCCATTGAAGGATGTTAAAGCAGAAGTTATAAGATCCGAAACAAGAACGACCTGCCCCTATAAAGGAAATGCATCTTATTATTCTATGAAGCTGAATGATAGAATAATAAAGGATGCCATATGGGAGTATGCTGATCCTAAACCTGAGTTCAAAGATCTGAAGGATTATGTATCTTTCTACCCAAAAAATATAGACCATATAGAAATTAGCCAGGGCTGAAAGAAGAATTTATCATAAAATTATAAATGTTTTTATATGCGCATGAATTTATGAATAGATTATTATGGTAACTAAACCAGCACGAATGTATTCAAAGATTTCAGGTCCTGCGTACACCAGAAAGGAATTTATGGGCGGTGTACCATATCCAAAGATAACAACCTTTGTACAGGGTAACCAGAAGAGAGATTTCGAAATTGAAATGCAGTTAATAGCAGAAGAAG
>JAJZZW010000094.1 GCA_021797385.1 Thermoplasmata archaeon
TCATTAGATGATCTCAGGCAGCTGGATCAAATGGGATTCAACGGGGCTATTATCGGAAAAGCGCTTTACAATGGAAGCATTACAGCGGAGGAATTAATATGCTTGCAAAAAGAATAATTGCAGCCCTGGACATAGCCGGTGGCAGGGTAGTAAAAGGCGTGAATTTTGAAAACATCAAGGATTCAGGAGACCCGGTAGAACTGGCTAAACGCTATGTATCAGAGGGAATGGATGAACTTGTATTCCTGGATATAAAAGCAACTGTGGATAAAAGAAAAATTCTGTCGGAACTGGTGAAGAGGATCGCTTCGGAAATAAGCATACCATTTACCGTTGGCGGGGGTCTGATAGAACTGGACGATATGGTATCAATCATCAGAAATGGTGCAGATAAAATTTTTATCAATACTTATGCGGTGCAGTACCCGGAAATTATAGAGAGCATTTCGGATCGCATAGGGACCGCAAATACAGTGATAGCCATTGATGCCATGTTCAGGGATGGAAAATACAATGTTTATATAAACGGTGGTTCAAAAGATACAGGCCTGGACGCCGTTCAGTGGGCCAGGAAAGCAGCATCACTAGGTGCAGGGGAATTGCTGGTTACCTCTATAAATGCGGACGGCACCATGAAAGGCTATGATGTGAACTTGTTAAAGGCAATCACCGGGGCTGTAAATATACCTGTCATAGCATCTGGCGGGGCAGGTAAGCCAGCGGATTTTCTCGATGCATTCAATGCCGGCGCTGATGGAGCACTGGCGGCATCAATATTCCACAGGGGCATTTACAGTGCAACAGATATAAAGAAATATTTAATGGAGAATGGTATAAATGTTAGATTATAATTTTAATTTTGATGGGATAATCCCCGTTGTAGTACAGGATTATGACACAAAGGATGTATTAACATTGGGGTACATGAATAAGGAAGCGTATGAAAAAAGTATGGAAACAGGATTAATGCATTATTATTCCAGAAGCAAGCAGCGGATACGGATGAAGGGAGAAACCAGCGGGAACATACAGAAAATCCGCGAAGTTATGGTGGACTGCGATGGTGATTCTCTTCTATTCCAGGTGGAACAGAAGGGGAGTGCATGCCATCTGGGAACAAAAAGCTGTTTCAGGGAAATCGGGACGCCTGAACCGGTGGGGAATATTGATTACTCCATGGAAGTCCTTCTTGATCTGGAGGAACTCGTCAACAGAACAAAGAACAAGCCTAGAAACAATTCATACACAACGGAACTTTTCAATTCCGGTGAAGAGAATATAAGGAAAAAGGTAGGGGAGGAAGCGGTGGAAACTGTACTGGCACAGGGCAGGGATAGAATAATATATGAAACAGCTGACCTGATGTACCACCTTACGGTGTATCTTGCATATGAGGGAATAAAATTTTCAGATATTATGAATGAACTTTCAAGGAGGAATAAAAAATAAATTTTATGATACCGGATGCCCCTTTCTGGGAGATATACCGGACTTTTTTGTGGAACTGCCTGATAATGAATCCATAGCCTTCTGCAGGCTATCTAGAAACAGGTCTGCCATGTCCCTGCTGAAGCTCTCTCTTACAACGATCCTCATGAGTACAGTATCTGACGCATCTGCAGGAAGAGAATATGCAGGCACTATCCATCCATAGCTCCTTATTGCCGATGACAGGTCAAATAGGTCGTAAATGTCCTTAGCTTTCTGTTTGAATGTTACAACCGGTATATGTTCTGCATTGCTGACGATTTCCAGATTTTTAATTTTTCCCAATTTTTCTCCAAGGTACCTGGCGTTTGCCATCATATTTTCTGCTATGCGCCTGTATCCGGATTTCCCCAGTCTTATGATATTGTAGTACTGCGGTGGAATATTGGACGAACTTTTTGAAAAATTAAGCGTGTATGTTGGCATATCATTGCCAAGGTAGTTCACATAAAAAACAAGATCTTCAGGTAGATCAGATTTATCCTTGAACAGGACCCAGCCAATTCCAGGGTAAACCAGGCCGAATTTATGCCCTGATACGTTTATGGATCTCACATGGTTCAGCCTGAAATCCCATTCAAGATCGGGCTCTATAAACGGGGTAATAAATCCCGCCGAAGCTGCATCAACATGTATGGGAATATCGATGCCTTTCTCTGCCTTCAATATTTCAAGCAGTGAATTTATCTTTTTCACGTCATCAAAGGCACCTGTGAAGGTTGTGCCCATGACTGCACCAACGGCAATAGTGTTTTCATCAACCATGCCAACGAGCCTTTCAGGGTCAGCAACAAGTGTCTTTGAGTCCAGTGGAGCAATACGGGATTCTACATCAAAGTACTTTGCAAATTTGTCCCAGACAACATGTGTATCGGCACCGAATACTATGTTCGGGTGTGATATATCCTTTCCCTGTTTTTTCATTTTTTCCTTCCAGTTCCATTTATGTGCAAGAAGCGCGAGCATTATTGATTCGGAGGAACCAATGGTTGAGGCTCCGGTAAATTCAGTGTTTTCAGAAGCATTATAAAGTCTTGAAAGTATATTGACTATCCTTATTTCCTCTTTTTTGACCTGTGGATATTCGAAACTATCAATAAAATTTTTGTGGGCATTTTCCATGAAGAGCATTTTAGCCTCAGGCTCCATATATGTTGTAACAAATGTTGCAAGATTCAATTCAGGAATTCCATCAAGATTCAGTTCCTCATGTATCATTTCATATGCTGCACGGGCAGCCATTCCATCCTCTGGAAATTCGAACTCAGGTATCGGCCTGTTAAAATCCCTGTTACTGTATGTCCCATAAACCTTTTTTTCAGGATTCATTTTTTCAGCTACCATATAAATGGATCGGATGATACTATAAATAATAATACTCTATTTCATTTCCATCGTTAATCTTATTTTATATGGTTTAATTTGAACAACTGTAATCTTCTTGATATCTGAATTCCCGGTTTTATAAGGAGCTGGATGCTTGCCACTATGAACAGGTAAATACCAAGCATGTAGGTTTTATGGCTTATGAAGAGTATACTTCCTGACAGGAATTCAGATCCAATAGCCACGTCATTCGCTATTGCAAGCCAGTCGTAAAATTTTCTTATCCGCTGTTTATGTATTTTTCTGAATTCATAAGCTGCTATGGCATCATTTACCATTTTATTGTGCAAAAAATCATCTATATGCAGCAGCATGTACTGAATTTTTCCAGTTATTATAGATTCCTCAATTGCATTCAGATAATCAGGGTCACCTGTTTCCAGTGATTTCTGATATATAACCCCATTATTTTCGTCGATCCTCGCCAGCATTATTATTCTTATGAACCAATCCTGCTGTAGCTCACCCCTGTAACTATCCAGGGGAAGATCATGTACTGCTGCAGTTTTGCTTATTCCCTTGAGTGCAGCAGAATAATAAAATTCGCTGGACAATAGCATTGCCATGGCTATTCTCAAATTGATATATTTATTTTCAAGTTTATTGACCGTTATATTAAAATTTATAGAATCCAATATTAGCCTGCCAGTTTTTCTGGACGCATAAACTGTTTGCATAATTCCAAGGGCAAACGGATCAAGTTGAAGAATATTTACAATGCTTCCATAAAGACTTTCTCTATCATCCCTTGATAAGCCAAAACTAATGTTATTCAGATTAGATATTTCCAGAGCCTCATCCCCGGAGCAGGTCTCGACTATTTCATTTTCAATCAATTTCTGGCAAATATTTTCTCCAAATATTTCGATTAACATCCCCTTTATTTCATTCCATTTGAACTGTATGCCTATGCGGTTATCCTGCAGTATGTGAAGAAAATAAACAGGAAAGCTTAAATTATCAAAATCGGGCATTATGGATTATTAATACTTGTCTATAATACTTTTTACGCGGGGACAGGGAGAATTATTTTGAAAAATTTTAGGTATGCCGGATTTAAACGAACAAAATATATGAATGATGAATATATTTTATTGCAAACCTTCAAAATAATGGTTTCGGGTAAACATAAATGTTGTTTGTGAGAAAAAATTAAATAGTACTGTTTTATAAAATTTCAATGAATGCAAATAATTCAGATAATAAAATGAAAATCCCTGGCAGATCAGTAATTACAACGCTTTCAGCTATGGGATATTTTCTGGATGGCTATGATCTCAGTGTAATTTCTGTATTTACCCTTGTTCTGGTAACCTATAAAATATTTCAGTATAATGCATTTACAGAATCTTTTGTGACCGGTTCAGCACTTCTCGGCGCCTTTGTCGGAGCAGTGCTGTTCGGGCATTTTGCAGATAGCATCGGCAGAAGATATTTATATATATTCGATCTTATATTCTTTGCCGTATTTGCCATACTTTCGGCTGTTTCAACAAACATATATGAAATGATCATATTCCGTTTTTTTGTAGGCTGGGGAGTAGGTGCTGATTATGCACTGAGCCCTGTGTACACTACAGAGATGTATCCTGATAAAAAAAGAGGCGCAGGATATGGATGGGTGTGGACATTCTGGAGTATCGGTGCGGGAGTAGCATTTGGAATAGGTTACTTATTCTATCTTGTAGACCCACTAACAGGTTGGAGATGGACTCTAGCATTAGGCGCAATTCCGGCAATAGCCACAGTGATATTGAGAACAAAGATGCCAGAATCCGTCAGATGGGATATAATAGAGCCAGGCAAATCCAAAATATCAGAACAGAACCTTAATACGGTAGCAGAAAGAATAGGCATAACAAAGGACGACATCAAGGCAATTATTGCGGAAAGGGAAAAAGAAGAGAACATTGCAGCAGGTTCTTTCACGGCACTTTTCAAAGGAGAATACGGAAAACGTACGGCTATTATATGGTTCCAGTGGATACTCTACGACCTGGCGGGCTACGGAATCGGCCTGTACTCGCCTTTAATACTTACCAGTCTTGGATTTAAGGGAAGCAGTGCACTTCTATTTTCATTAATATTCTATCTACCGGTAGGATTTTTAGGAGCATTCGGGGCAGTTGTGCTTAATGATCGTATTGGAAGAAGGCCACTTCAGATCATAGGATTCGGTGGTATGGGAATTGCAATGGCTATGTTCTTCCTGGCATCCACCGCAGCTGCCAGCGTTGCTATCGTAGTTGGGATTGCAGCGTTTGTAATAGATTATGGGATCGGAAATCTCGGACCGGGCGATACCATGGGACTATATGCAATAGAACTTCTACCAACCAAACTGAGGTCATCATCCATGGGCGGTGCCACCGGAGTAACCAGAATAGCCTCGTTCCTGTCAGCATTCCTGTTTCCGTTTATAAGCGAAACAATAGGCAAGCCATCATTCTTCTTTATATTACTGGCTTTAATGATACTGGCATTCCTGTTCACAATATTCTTCACACCGGAAACAAAGGGATTAACCCTGGAAGAGATTGCCATATCATCGTATAAGCATGTCCACGGGATGCCCAAGCTTGTAATGCCGGAAGTAAAAAAGGAATAATTATAACATTAATCCCATGGATAACCATTCTTTAATTTTATTTTTATAATTATTTATGCAGCTAATTTTTTCTATATCAGAACTTCTATTTTTTATCTCATCAATGGAATTTGAAATCTTTATATTATCAGTGGTCTCCCTGATGATATCCATTATTGCAAGAGTTATGCATTCATATTCGGATTGTTTATCAATCCAGTATGCTGGAAATTTGAATTTAAGTATCGATTTTAAAATTCTCGATAGTTTTGGCACTGTTACTTCATTTATTATTGCGGTGTCCCTGCTTTTTGCAATTGAGTACCTGTCCGGTGGTAACACAAGCAGAAAATCCATGAATTCTATGAGACTTGTGGCTATTTTTGCATCCAATTTTTTATAAATAAAACCACTATTAATTTTTACTGCAATCAATGCCCCGCTATTGACCAATCTGTTAATATTCTTGACAAAGATAGAATAAGCTTCACTGAGTTTTGGATAATCGCGATTAGCCCTGTAATATATTACTTTCCGGGAAATATACAATATTTTAATTGCCTGGGCAATATTTGATTTCAAAAGCGCTGATGAATTTTCCGTTGACTGCCTTTTCTTCATATGGTAAGTGCATATACCTGAATTTATTAAAACTTTTTAATTTTACCAATTTTGAAAAATTTCAAACAATACTAAAACTAACAGACTTTCTATGTGAAAGCCAGCCATAGGAAATCTATGGCCTTACTGCTTGCTTGCCCTTCTAGCTCTCTTTAATCTTCTTATTTTCTTTTTTCTCCATTTCCAGCGCATGTTTCCTCTTTTTTTCCAGTCTCTTGAACTTCGTTTCACTATGTCACCTCAAGTGTAAATGTATGTTTGGTATTATTTTTTAATATAAATACCTATTTTATAACCGGCTTATTATTATAAATAAATCCTGGATTAATAGGATAATGCAGTTATAACTACAAGAATGTCCGCATGTTATAATATTCTTTAACCTGTATTTTGGCACATATGCATGAATGTCACTTAAAACATCATTTATATCGTGCAATGGAACATGTGCGCAGGTATAAATTTAAATAAATTTATATAAGACTTTTGTATTGTTTTTTATGAAAATTTTGATTTCATATGATGGATCAGAAGGTGCAAAGGAAGCCCTTAAATATGCCATGGATTTGAAATGCAATTGTGAAGAATATTATGTGCTATACGTTATCCCTACCATAGTGGGTATAAGCGCAAGTTTCGATTCATATATACCACAATCTGTGTATGAAGGCCAGGACAAAACTGCCAATGAAATCCTTGAAAAGGCTAAAAGGGTTCTTGAAAAAGAAAATGTCAAATATGAACTGATAAAAGCAAGTTCTAACGGTGAGGAAATTCCTAAGATAGTTATTTCAACTGCCACCGAGAAAGGTGCTAACTTAATTGTAACAGGAACAAGAAAACTGCACGGATTCAGCAAATTGATACTTGGGTCTGTCAGTTCCGGCATTATAGCACACTCAGAAATTCCTGTAACTGTTGTACCGCCTAAATAACCGGTACATCCAAATTTTATAAATAAAAATGAAATTCTTTATATATGCTTATAAAATGATGGAAGAATGGGAAGCATAAGACCGTCTAATATAAAAAGAATATCAGAAGAATTAGTTGATAATAATAAAGATCTGTTCAATGAGGATTTCAACCATAACAAGGAAGTTCTTCACAGTTTCATAGAGAAGACTGTAACCAAGAAAACTGCAAATGCTATTGCCGGCTATATTACCAGATATATTCTCAAGAAAAAATCCAAGGAAAAGAATGAACTGGAACAGTTAGGGCTTGCATAAAATTTTATTTTTACTGGTTTTTTAAGATACCATTTTTTCGAATAAATATATTTCTATTTTTCTTCAGGGAATTTTTCTGATCTCCACTTATTCATACCGC
>JAJZZW010000095.1 GCA_021797385.1 Thermoplasmata archaeon
ACAATGAATAGTTCAAAATTCTGGTATGTTTGATTCAGGATTGATTCTATTGTCCTTGCTATTACAGTTTCTTCGTCCTTTGCAGGAACTATAATGCTGACTATTGGCTTATACATTTTTAAGCCTGTAAACTGTTTTTCATTTAGTTTGGAAAAATCTATATCATATTTTGTGAAATCCTTGTACCCGTACAGCAATATTGGGAACTGGTAAATCACGTAAACTAACCCTATGGCTATTAAAGCCAGGCCAATTGCCTGTAAAATATCCATCTTCCTATAGTATCGATACGATATATTTAAATTCTTTTTATTATAAATTACGGAACACTGTTATGAAATCTGCCCATATTGAACAGGTTTTGCCAAAGGTTGGTGCAGAATATGCGTTATCTATTCCCTCACCCCTTCTTAGAATGCTCTAGACCATATTTTTGCGGGAATGCCATTGATCTCAACCAGCCTGTACTGAATACCATTAATTGTAATTTTTCCCATAGCATATATAAAACGTGTATACATTCATGTGATAAGGGTTAAGAGGGAAGAGGCTTCAGAGATGGCAGTAGAAGAAATCTATAAATTTATTCCAGGCAAGGTTACAAAGTTTTTGATTAGGGGAAAATGTCAATTGCCCAAAGGCGTTTCTTACCAGAAAATTATTTTATAATAACTTGAGAAGGGAATGGTGTCTCGAACCTGTTATATTTTTGATTTTTCCGTAAGAACCGGCAATGTTTGTCTTCATTCCAGTGCCGTCTGTTCCAATATCTGCATACTGATGCCTGAAATACCAAGGTCAAAGATCACCTCTATTTCTTTGTAATGTTTATGCCACCTTGAATTATGAGTCTTATTACTGCGAATATGAGCATCAGAAATCCAAGAACAAGAAATCCGGTCAATATATATCCTGCTCCGTGGAGGTAAAATGTTATAAATGCAAACATTATCATTACCAATCCCATAAAAAGACCCATAATACCAGTTCGATACAAATAAGGTTTGTCCCTATCAACCAGAAAAAGAACGGCGAAACCGAAGAGAGCCATTCCTATGACCATAGGCAGAGTTGCAGGTAACAACCCGACAAAATCGCCGTTTTTGTAATGAATGATATTTCCAAGAATTATTGACACATACATTAATGAAACTCCCACAAATCCAAATATAATCGAAGAGAGGGTGCTTTTGCCTCTAGTTTGCATTGCTAGCCCCTCCCTTTAGTGTTTTATATTTTTTAAAAAATAGATAAGGCGCATAACTTGCAATGAGAAAAATAACTAAATTAGCAATTCCAAATGAATAAGAGTAAAGATGTGGCAGTGTGAAATAAAAGTACAATAACACTGCACCACCCACAGCAAGAAATGTAGTTGACAGACTGGCTACCATCAAGTATAGAATTTCTTTTCTCTTTATGTTCATTTCAGAAACCTCGTGACTATTGTCCTTATCTGGATCGCCTCTTCAGTATTCGGATAATGGGAAGAGTTGATAATGGACTTAGCCTCATCTGCATAGGTTTCGGATTTTTCACTATCCTTTTCCTTATACATTGCAGATAAAGCAGCTAGCCTCTTGGCAAGTTCAGGTAGCTTATTAGGGTCAAGTTTTGCCTCTTCTCTGTGAATATTTAATTTCTCCTCTAAAAGGTTCACTGCATGATCACTGTCGGAAGCGGACGTTTCAATGATTGAGAATCCTGTACCCATTCTGAAAGAATTACTGTTTTTGTAAAAAAACCTGTATGAAAAATATGCTGTCATTACAATAATTAAGGTCGGAATCACAGCATAATAGGCAAAGTCGGCAAAAGAAAAGTAAAAGAATGCAAACTGGTCATATGCGTAAAGAGATATAATACCCGCAATGAGGAAATTTCTTGCTTTCTTTCTTGTCATTAATCACATCTCTTTTTTAAATATTCATAAAAACCATCCATAACCAACAACTTTACCATATGAGTTAAATAGAGCAAATCTATAATAAAGATATGGTAGCACGGGTAATGACAGTTGCCTCAACGAATTCTGGAGGCGGAGCCGGCATCATGGCTGATTTAAAAACCTTTACCGCAATGAAGGTATTTGGCACTGCGGTTATAGTCTCATTGACGGCACAGAATAGCGTTACTGTCAAATCCATATATGAACTCCCATTAGAATTTATTAACGAACAGTTCGATGCTATAATGGAAGATATTGGCACCGATGCTGCGAAAACTGGAATGCTGTATACAGAACCTATAATATCAAATATAACGGAGAAATTTAAACAATATGGAATTAAAAAAATAGTGGTAGACCCGGTAATGATTTCAAAAACAAATGTAAGACTGCTAAGGGAGGATGCTGTAGAAAGCATGAAGTCAAAACTGATGAAAATTGCCGATCTAATCACCCCGAATATACCGGAAAGTGAGGTAATTTCTTCCATGAAGATCAGAAATTTTGACGATTCAAAAAAGGCAGCAAAAAAAATTCATGAATTTACTGGTTCTGCGGTTCTTATAAAGGGCGGGCATGCTGGGGGGGATTTTTCTATAGATATTCTATATGATGGGTCGGAGTATTATGAATATAAGTCCAGGCGCATTTTTACTAAAAATACACATGGAACAGGCGATACCCTTTCAGCTTCAATTGCATCATATCTTGCATCTGGGAAAAAATTGCCTGAAGCAATAGAACTGGCCAAACGTTATGTGGAAGGTGCCATACAGAATTCTTTCCCCATGGGAAAAGGCTATGGTGCACTTTCACATTTCTGGGTGATAAAATGATAGGAAAAATATCAAGAAAGTTTTTTGAAGAGAACATAATAAATAAAATAGGTAGCCTGAGAAATGAGGTTGTGGTTCCACCAAGAAATGGTGTAGATGTTGGAATTGTAAGGATAGGGAACAAGTACATGGCTATTACAACAGATCCACTTTATATATACCCTGCCTTTGGCTTTAAAAAAGCCGCCTGGTTCGCATTTCATATATTGGCATCGGATTTATATACTTCAGGAATAAGGGCCGATTATATGAGTATAGACCTTAACCTTCCAACACATATTACGGATGACCAATTTAATGAGATTTGGGATGTAATTCATAATGAATGCATTAAATATAATATGGAAGTTGTCACTGGCCATACTGCAAGGTATGCTGGTACAGAATTCCCCATGGTCGGTGGAGTTACACTGATGGGTATCGGCGATAGATACATTACGACTGAAAATGCACAGATTGGGGATGCAATAATAATGACGAAAAGTTCTGCACTTGAAGCCTCCATAGTACTTGCATATACTTTCCCTGAATATGTGAGAAAAAATATAGGAGAACAAAATTTTAAGAGTATTCTGGACAAGTTCTATACAATGACCTGCATCAGAGAGGAGCAGCTTGCAATAGATTACGGCATTTCCACAAAGATTACATCTATGCATGATGCAACCGAAGGAGGTTTGCTAAACTCAGTATATGAAATAGGAATAGCTTCAGGAAACGGAATTCTTATTGATTTTGATAAGATTACAGTAGATAGTGATATTACAAAACTCTGTTCATTATTTAAAATAGATCCACTGAGATCGATTAGCGAGGGTACTCTATTGATAACCGTAAAGCATGAATATGCTCAAGAATTTACAGAAATACTGGAAAAATCTGGGATAAAATCCAGCATTATTGGTGAAGTGACTGATAAATCGCTCGGGATCAAAATCAGAGAAGATGGAAAGGAACATGAAATCGAACCGCAGGACGATCAGTTGTGGAATGCTATTTCAGGTGGGATAGAGAAGGGATTGAAGTGAGATTAAAGGGGCTATACCTGGTTACACCAGATTATTCTGGGGACTGGTTATTTAATGCTACTGAAAGAGCAGTAAAAAGCGGGGTTGACATTCTCCAGTACAGAGACAAAACCTCCTCATTCAGGACAAAACTCAGTGTTGGAAAAAAACTTGGTACTATTTGCAGCGAATATGGAATACCGTTTATCATAGACGACGACCCTATCTTAATGGATATTCTGGATGCGGATGGCATTCATATAGGAAAAGACGACGTACCATTCAATTACATAAAATCTAGATTTCCTGATAAAATTATAGGCGTTTCCACATACGGTAGTTTAGAGGAGGCAAGAAAATATGATACTATGGGTGCAAATTACGTAGCATTTGGCTCATTTTTCAATACTGCCACAAAAGCAGATGCAACAATGTCTGATATTGATATTTTAAATGGTGTAGGTGGAATTAACATACCAAAATTTGTGATAGGTGGAATAAACAGGGACAATGTAGATGCTGTACTTAAATACAAAATCTCTGGCATTGCAGTAGTTTCTGCCATATATTCACACGATGATATAGAGAATCAGGTACTGTATTTTAAGAACAAATTAAAAGAGTATGGTATAGACTAATTTGTTTTCTGGCATAAAAGCAAAAGCTATAATATTTATTTATATCAAGACCTATGAAAATAGAGCAAGCCTTATTATCTCAGCTGATGATTTTGTTGAATATAAAAAACGGAAAAACAAGGCCTTCAGAGATCTCAAAGGATATTGGCATAACGCTCCAGGGTGTTGTTTACCACATTAAAATATTAAAGGAGAAAGGATTCATTGACAGCAATCATAAGATAACTAAGGAAGGCTTCGATTTTCTATACAATGGGCTAAACTACATAGAAAATTTTGTACATTCCAGCCTTCTAAGCATAGACTCCTCTCTTGTATGGGAAGTTATATCAGATGAAAATATAAACGCCGGGGAGAAGGTATCACTCTATATGGACAAAGGTTATTTGCATGCCGGCACATATAGGGGCAAATGGGCAAATGGGGTCACTGTAAAAAATTCCAGGAAAGGAGAATGTACAGGTGTGACCGCCGTAAGAGAGATTATCAATATAAAAAAATCAAGAATTATCGTGCTTGCAGTAAACAATGTAGAGAAAATAGATGACATGAACGATTTGTCTGCGACAGTTAAAGATACACTTAAAAGCGTCGAATTTGATTTTCTGGGGACTATTGGAGAAATGGCAAAAAATATTACAGAGATCATGAAAATAAAACCACAATTTGAATACGCTTCTATTAATTCGGCCTTTGAGGCTGCAAGGAGGGGATTCACAACTGCGATACTAGTCTCCGACAGATTTTTCCATTTTTCCTTAACTGAGATTAGGGAGTTGCAATCCAAAAACCCGGGTATAGAACTAGATTTGAGGCACATTTAGGCCTTCATGAGTTCTCTTAGTAAAATTATGTTTTGAAGAATAATCAGATGTGCGATTTTGTTAATATTATTATACCATTTTCTTATTTGAGAAAAAGGTGCCATATAAAATGGAGAGGAATGCTAGAAAGAAAGGGGATATTAAAAATGACGTATTGTATATATTAAATAATAAAAGCATTTTCAAATGGATACTGAATACAGGTGTTGTCAACTATAACTCACTAGCCCGGCTGATGCAGGTGGAAATTAACAATAAATTTGGGTACAACCCGAAGATAAATACGATCTCCACTAACCTTAGAAAGATTTACAATAATAGTTCACTGGCAAAAGTTACAAATCCTTTTTCTGATATGAAAATAGAAATTATTACCGGCCTTACAATGATATCTTGTGTATACAACCTGGAAACAATAAATGACTATTTCAAATATTCCCGCGCGTTACGCATAATGCCAGAAACAGATACCCTCTGGGCCATGGTAAGGTCAGATAGTATGGGTACCGCAATAAAAAATAACCAAATAAAAATACATGGAGAGTATTTAGAAATTAACATAGCAATAGAAAAAAGTGTCAATAGTGATGATATAATACAGGCGTTTATGCAAATTCTGGTTTTCAATTATGTCAATATATCACAACTAGTTATGTCAACCGACGGCTTTGAATTATACATTAGTTCAAAATATTTTGAAAAGGTTATGAAATTAATAAACGAAATAAGAAATAATACATTGATATAACTGCATTAAAAGTTTTCTTCATATAAGTAATTCTATGAATCGGGCAATATTCTCCTTGAATATCTGATCTGTCATGTAATCGTAAGATCAACTTGTTTTTAATCTGGGTATAAAGTATCTATGAATTATCCATGCTTCACAAGGTCACAATAAGGTTTCTGATTTCTTTTGCTAATATAACTCATATTTCAGAATAGAAATATCATTATCATTATAATCTCATTTGAGATTTACTTATATATTAAATCATAAAAAGATATCATTAAATAAGATTTAACAATACTGTTTTCATGTATTTGGTGTACCTGGAATTTATAATACTTGGGATTATAGTCGGGTCATTAACCGGTGTTCTAGGATCTAGCGGTGTTGTTGCCGTCGTTCCTGCACTTATCATTATTAATTCAGAATTGCCTCAAGATGCGATTGGAACTAGCCTGCTGATAGATGTAATCACTTCCATAATGGTGACATTTGTATATTTCAGATATGGGAGAGTCAATATGAAAAAGGGTTTGCCAATGGTTGTCGGTGCTATCATAGGCTCACAGGCCGGTGTAAGAATTGCCTTTCTTATACCTCCTGAATATGTTAAATTGAGTTTTGCCATATTTATAATGGCCATGGGTGTATATTCATTACTCCGGAAAAAGGATATACCGGGAAGTACAGGTAAAACGACTATAAATTTGAGTCCATTCTACGTCATTCTAATTACAATACCCATTGGCATAGCAACGGGGGTTCTAGGTGCAAGTGGCGGAATAATGTTTTTAATTATAGCAATATTAATATTGAAACTTGATATTAAAACAGCGATAGGTACGGCTACATTTGCTATGACAATCTCCGCTGCGTCTGGAGCAATCGGTTACATAATCGTAGGGCATATAGTACTAATAGCGGCGTTGATAATAGGTATAATTTCGATAATATCGGGTTTTTTGTTTTCCAGATTGGGAAATAAAATTCAACCTGCTACTACATATAAGATACTTGGAATTGTGTTCATAAGTATCGGATTGGTGCAAATTTTAGCATAGGGTGATTTATTATGTTCAAAAATGAATCTTATAAATGGTTCGTACTGATAGTAATGGCAGTTTCGGAATTGATGGTAATGAGCCTCTGGTTCAGTGCATCTGCAATAGCTCCTGAACTTGCTCCCCTATGGGGAGTTAGTGGCGCCGGTACATTGCTTATCACAATGATGGTGCAATTTGGATTCGTTTTTGGAGCACTAATAAGTGCAACAATAGGTTTAGCCGATAAAATAGAACCCAGACTTTTATTTACCATATCAGGCATATTAAGTGCCACACTCAATATCTTTTTCATATTTTTATATCATTATTTTATAATAGAAATGGTGTTAATGCTTCTTATCGGCGTTTCTATGGCAGGC
>JAJZZW010000096.1 GCA_021797385.1 Thermoplasmata archaeon
ATATACTATCAGCCTGTGGGGTGCAGTTTTCCCGCTGGGCGTATTATCAGTGGGTTCTTCCATGGTTTGGTCTATATCCAGTATTGTTTTAGTGAAATATTTTGCCTATATTTTTGGTATTACTGCTTTAATTCTTATTATATATGCACTATTCCAGATTGGCATAATATTTGCCAAAAACCTGATAAATGAAAGTGGATAAACTGCAATAAAAACTTAATATAAAGCAGAAATAATGCCATATGGGAACAAAGTATCTTGTTGTGATAACATCCGGGCTGGATCAAAAGGATAAAATGATTGTTGGCATGAACTTTGCCAAGAATACGTTCAGGAAGAAGAAGGCAGATGATGTCAAGGTCGTTTTCTTTGGGCCAAGCGAAAAGGCATTTTCTTCTGGTGATATTGATTTTCTTAGGCTGTTTTCTACGCTTAAGGATCTGGGAATAGTTACAATAGCATGTAACGGTTACTCAAGGGCACATGATCTGGATAAAGCAATTATGAGCCTGAACACAGAACTAGAGGATGTCTCTGATACAATACCGCGATATGTTGATTCAGGCTATACCGTAATAACATTTTAAAAATCCAATTATGAAGTACCCATGCGGCCATATTAAGAAAATTCATTTTCAAAATCTAATTTTTTCATAAAGGTTCCATCTTCCTTTTAATTCTTGGAACTTCCAGCCTAAGAGTTAAACAATATTTATCATAAAATTAATTATAATGATATTACTTTTAAATGATGGAATCTACTGCAAAGGGAATAATTTTTGATCTTGATGGTACAATCTGGAATTCGATGCCATACAGAATAAAGGCATGGGAGATGGCATTCAGGGACTACGGAATAGAGAGCGACCCTGAAGTGATAAGACTCATGATAGGGTACCCGGGATCAATGCTGATAAAGAAGATGAATGCCCGTGATCCCAATATCGAAATGGCAGAGGAAAGGTATTTTTCAGGTATGTTTTCCGAAGTAAAATTTTTCCCGGATGTTATGGATACTTTCAAAGAACTGAGGAATTTAGGTTTTAAAATCTCAATAGTTACCTCATCCCGGAGGGCAATGGCCGAAAGGCTGGATATACAGGTTGATGCCATTATAACAATGGATGATGTGGCAAACGGGAAACCCGATCCTGAGGGATACATGAAAGCAATGGTAGTAATGGGAACATCGCCGGAAAATACGGTTGTGGTAGGAGATATTGACAATGACCTTATCCCGGCCAAAACCCTGGGTTCGGTTGCCGTGCTTGTAACACATGGTATAAAAAAAGAATCGAAAAATATGGATTATGAAATACAGAATATAGGTGATTTAATTGGACTTCTGAAAAAAATTAAGATGGCCTGATCACCACATTATAATTTTTTCCCTGCCTGTTTTTTCACGGTTAAATGTTTTACAGAATTCAGGATGATTCCATGGGGGAATCTGGGACCTGACAGAACCTGGAGAATGTGGATCTATGGTAGCCAGCCTTCTTGCCTCGTTATCCCTTATCTGTGTTCTCCAGACCTGCCCCCAGGATATAAAGAACCTTTGCTGGGGGGAAAGCCCGTCGATGTTTTTATTTTTACCCGGCTCTGCCTTCAATCTTTTCTGAAGGGCTTCATATGCTATGAGAACCGCACCCAGGTCCGCAATATTTTCACCCAGTGTTAACTTTCCGTTTACATTAAGCCCCGGTAGAATTTCCTGGGATCCGTAGAGGTCCACAACCTTCTGTGCCAGTTCATCAAACCTTTTTCTGTCTTCCTCGCTCCACCAGTTTGCCATATTGCCATTTTCATCAAAGTGGCTGCCCTGGTCATCGTATCCATGTGTTATTTCATGGGCTATGACCCCGCCAATTCCACCATAGTTCACAGCATCATCCATCTCTGGATCAAAAAATGGTGGCTGCATGATTCCGGCCGGAAATACTATCTCATTTCCCATGGGATTGAAATATGCATTTACAGTTGGAGGGGTCATGAACCACTCTGTCTTATCCACAGGCTTGCCTATTCTCTGCATCTGCCTGTTGGTTTCATAGTATCCTGACCTGAGAACGTTTCCAAGATAATCATCAGGCTTTATCTCAACAGAAGAATAATCCTTGAAGTGGTCAGGATATCCTATTTTTGCATTGAACCTTGAAAATTTCAGCAGTGCGCGCTTTCTGGTTTCTTCACCCATCCAGGGTACTTTTTCAAGCCTCTCCCGGAATGTTGCCTTTATATCATTTACGAGCACAGTGATCTTTTCCACTGCCTCCCTTCCGAAATATTTCTCCACGTAAACCTTGCCCAGGTAGTCTCCTATGGATGAATCGATTACGCTTACAACTGTTTTCCATCTCGGTGTTATCTTCTCCTGGCCCAGCAGTGTTTTCCTGAAGAAATTAAAGTTCTCCATCACCACAGCATTATGGAGGAAGGGTGCCGATCCGGTCAGGATTTTCCATTTTAAATATTCAATTATGTTCTCCAGGCTTTCTGACTTCAACAGCTGGTTTGTTTTTTCAAAAAATTCGGGAGCGTCGATTATTCCATATTCAGGTGCCCTGAATCCGGTTTTCCCGAAAAATGCACTGAAACCCATTTCTGGATATTTGCTGTAAAGATCATCCATTTTAAAGGGATTATATGCCTTTTCCACATCCCTCAAATCAGTCTTGCTCCTGCTGAATTTTGCCATCTCTGTCTCTAGCCTTACAACAGTCCTGGCGGATTGCCTTGCTTTCTCACTGCTGTAACCATATAATGTAAACATGGTTTCTATATGTTTAGCATAGGCTTCCAGGATGGCCTTCATGGAATCATTCAGGTAGTAGTCCCTGTCAGGAAGCGTTAGCCCGCCCTGCGAAATATACAGTGAGTAAATATCGGCATTTTTTGCATCCTCCGCACTGCCAATATCAAAGGGGACCTGAACGCCATTTATGGAAAGATCTGATATCAGGTCAGGTAGATCATCCTTCGATTTAATTTCCAGTTTTTCCATCAGTCCTTGTATGGGCTGGAATTTCAGTTCTTCCAGCCTGGCAGTATCCATAGCAGACCTGTAAAAGTTTCCAAGCATCTTTTCCTCAACGCTACCCGGCTCTTTTTCAGAATCTTCCAGTATCTTACGGAGTATGTACATATTCTTCTCATAAAGCATGTCAAAGGCCCCATATCTTGACCTGTCCTCCGGTATTGGTGTTTTTTCGAGCCATTTGCCATTGCAGTAATGGTAAAAATCTGTTATAGGATCCCTGGTGCCATCCATGTAATCCTTTGAAAAACCTATATATCTGTTTAAAATTTCTTCTGGGCTATCCATCTTTGCCTATGCCCGAATTTTATATAATATTTTGCCGTTATTGACCATTGCCCTGACCGGCCCATTTCAGTGAACGCCTTACGGCCTCCCTCCATAAGGGGTATCTCTGCAGTGCATCATTTTTTCCATCTGCCGGGATATATTCTTTCTCAGCCCTTGCCATTCCCTGCAGATCATCAAGTTCCCAGATACCATCTGCAATGCCTGCGATATATGCTGTTCCAGCTGCAGTAATTTCAGGAGAATCTGTTCTCATTATTCTTATACCGGAAAGGTTGGCCTGAAGCTGCATGAGGAAATCGCTCATGGACAGGCCACCATCAACCCTTGCTGCCTTTATGGAGGATGCCTTCGCCATCTCCCTTAAAACATCCTCTGTCTGGAAGGCAACTGATTCGTATGCCATCCTGGCAAAGTCCTTCCTTCCGGAAGATCCATTGAGCCCTATTATGAGTGCCCTTGCGTCCGGATCCCAGTAAGGAGAACCCATGCCGGAAAAGGCCGGGACCATAAAAAAATTCTGTGGCCTTGCCATTTCTGCCATTTCTTCAAATCTTGCAAATGATCTGACATGCAGAAGATTCTTGACCCAGTCAACAGCGAACCCGGCACTGAATACGCTTCCCTCCAGTGCATAATTTACCTCCCTGCCTCGAAGGCCGAATGCAACCGTGTTGATCAGTGTCCCTGATTTCGGGATATCTGTACCTGTATTGAGCATTGCAAAAGAACCTGTGCCGTAGGTTATTTTTGCCATTCCCCTGGATATTGATGAATGCCCGAATAATGCAGACTGCTGATCTCCTATAATTGAATATACGGGAATTTCTTTATTGCTGCCCATGGAAATGCTGCCGAATTCATGTAAGGATGGGAACACATCTGGCAGCATAACATCCGGTATTCCGAACATTGACAGCAGTTCTGAATCCCATTCCAGTTTCCTTATATTGAAGATCATAGTTCTTGATGCATTTGTATAATCTGTATAGCATGGGTGTGAACTATCCAGATTGAAAAGTATCCAGGAATCAACAGTTCCGAAAACTAAATTTCCCTTTACTGCCTGGCTTCGTACCCCCTCAACATTATCCAGGATCCATTTTATTTTGCCGGCACTGAAATATGGATCGAGCCTGAGCCCTGTTTTTTTACTGATTTCTGCATCGTAATCTGAAAGCCCCCTCATAATGGTTTCAGTTCTCCTGTCCTGCCATAAAATTGCGTTGTATACCGGTATGCCTGTGTTCCTGTCCCATATAATGGTGGTCTCACGTTGATTGGTTATTCCAGCACACTGTATCTGTGATGGTGATATTTCTGCACTTTTCAGCGCATTTGATATGGACGTTTTCACAGCAGAAAGTATATAGTAGGGATCCTGCTCCACCCACCCTTCCTGTGGATATATAGATTTCATCCTTACAGTGTATTTTGCCACAACATTGCCCGCTGTATCGAATATAACTGCCTTCGAATTTGTAGTTCCGGCATCTATTGAAAGTATGTATTTATTTACCGTATAATACCACCGGTGTGTGCAAACCCATAATTATCATAATCTTAAATATCAGTCACGGTACACCGGGGTAATATCCATATTTGCTGTATAATTTATAACGCATATAAATTCCAGGTCTTTCTTTCCAGTATTCCTGATCTCATGTTCAAATTTTGTATCTATGAATATAAAATCACCGGCCTGAAGCTGCATGTTTTCACCATTAACAGTGGCGTCGCATTTTCCCTTCATTATGTACAGGCTTTCAAAATAATCATGGTAGTGGAGCTGTATGAATCCTCCGGGCTTTATAACAAATCTCCTCATGGCATATGATTTCTCCTGCCTGTCTGTGATAAGCCACTGTATATAGGTATCCTTTGAATTCCCGACCTTTACCTCCTGTGCTGGAACATCCTCTATATTCCCCTTATAATAACCGTTCATATATTTGTATTAACCGGTTGTTAATAAATTATTCTTTAGTATTCACATTAGACTCAGAAATGGGAAAAATTTATCAGTGGCTTTTGACTATTTTATACAGTGAATATTATGGCAGTGGTTATGATAGGCCATTCAAAAACTGTGAGGCTCCCCGGTGGCTACAGGCCCATACGGCAGTCTGATATCAATAAGGAGTTTCAATCCACCGATAGGAAGATGAGGGATTACCACTTATCATACTTTTATGACTGGAGCCGTGGGGATAATAATATAGTACTTGTAAAGGAATCAGTCAGGGGCGTTATTGACGGTGTGGTTATGTTCAGGCTTGTTCCCAACATCGAGCACCCGAAAACCATAGTGGTAGAGATGCTTGCCAGAAACTTTGCATCGGGAGGCAGCTCCGGGGCAGGATACGATCTCCTTGCGGTAATAGAGCATTATATAGCCTACCAGCTCGGCATAGAAAGAATAGACATAGAGGCTGTCAGGGACCTGGAAGGGTACTATGAATCCCTGGGCTATACCCCCACAGGTGAGAATTATTACGATTCCTCGTGGAAGGAAATCGTAAATATGAGCAAAAAAATTAAATAAAATTTCAGAAAAGCTTTCTTGCAGCGGAATCGAGTCCTTCAAAGGTCATGGGATGCTGGTGTGCCATCTCGGCGAAGTCCCTTGCATTCAGCCCTTTGTGTATTCCAAGTGCTATTTCATTTATAATGTTTCCAGCATCGTTTCCAATCACGTATCCGCCTATTATTTTTAGATTCCTGTCAAACAGCATGGTTATTTCCCCGCATGTTTCATTATGTATTTCTGCCATGCTATCGCCTGACATCTGATATGTAACCTTACTGTACTCAATTTTCCTTTCCCTTGCAATTTCAGGGGTTATGCCTACAAAAGACATGTTCGGAATCGAGAACAGGGTAAAGGGCACTGAATCACTGTCAAAGCGTTCAACCTGGGTATCCCCTGCCATAATGTTTGCAGCCGCAATCAGGGACTGCCTTTTAGCCGCATGGAACAGGGGTGTTATGCCATTGACATCGCCGGTGGCGTATATATGTGGTATATTTGTCTGCATTGCTGAGTTTACCCTTATGCCTTTCCTTTCTACCTCTATTCCACATTCCTCTGTACCCCGGGGAATCAGGGGTTCCCTTCCGGTTGCCATCATTACCGCATCTGAAACAATATAATTCTTCTCCCCGTTTTCATTGATTATTGTGGTTTTCAGCTTATTTCCCGACTTTTCTATGGATTTGACCTCATTGTTAAGGTGTATAACCATTTCAGGCAGCATTCCTGTTAGTTTTTCCACAATGCCTGCATCCATATCTGTTAAAAGGCGATCGGATCTTTCTATCAGGGTGACCTTTGAACCCAGAACAGACATAAATGATGCGGTTTCAACTCCTATATATCCACCGCCTATAATGGCTATGGATTCGGGCACCTCCTTTACAGCCGGATCGATTTTAAATAAATCTGCACTTGTAATGCAGTATTCGGCACCGGGAATTTTAAGCACATAGGTGTAGGCGCCGGAGCCTATGATCAGATGCCTGAACCTCAATTTCAATTTTTCTGTAGCAGTGTCAACCTCAAGTGTGTGCTTATCCAGTATTCTTGCTGTCCCCTTTATAATTTTCAGGCCGGCACTTTCCAGTTCCTCTGAATGGAGCCTGTATCGCATTTTCTGTACTTCATCCTTCCTTTTGAGTATATCTTTATAGTCCAGTTTAAAATCCGAGAATTCCTTCATTATCTTGTAATTATGTACGGTTTCAATAATGGCCTTTGACGGAACACATCCTTCTGAGAGGCAGTTTCCGGACATTACACCCTTTTCATCAATCATAACCACACTGTATCCTGATCGTTTCAATCTGAAGGCTGCCGGGTATGCAGCCCCTCCTGCACCTATTGTAACAACATCGTATTCTTCCATTATTTTGAATGCATGTGTTTTATAAAAATCTGTTTAATTGCTGCGGTTTTCACAGGTGCACATTTATTTTTATACCGCATATATTTATAACCCGGGTGCCAATATTCCTGCATGGCCAGGGAGCGTGTAGAAATTAAAAAGATAAA
>JAJZZW010000097.1 GCA_021797385.1 Thermoplasmata archaeon
CATTCGATTATGAACAGATAGTAAAGGACATAGAAACACTCAACAAAGAATCCATAGACGGAAAATACGATGTAACCGCAATATCGGCAAATGGCTATATGCATGTTTCAGATATATATGATTTGACCACATCAGGAGCCAGTTTCGGATTATCTTACGGCCCTCTGGTAATAGCCAAAAAGAATATGGATCTGAAGGGTAAAATAATTGCCACGCCCGGAAGATACACATCTGCTGAACTGTTATACAGAATGTTTGCCCCGGAAGCCGGAGAATTCAAGGAGATCAGGTTTGACAAGATAGTTAATTCAATTATGAATGATGAGGTTGATGCAGGCATTATTATACACGATGAGCAGCTAACATTTCAGGATAAGGGTCTTGTCCCTGTCTTAAAACTCTATGATAAGTGGAAGGATTACGCAGGAGACCTGCCAATACCATTGGGATTTAATGCAATAAGAAAGAATATGCCTCTGGAGGATAAACTGAAATATAAGAAAGATTTTGAAAATTCAATAAAATATGCGCAGGAACATCAGAACGACGCTGTAAAATATGCAATGAAATATTCAAGATATGATGATTTCGAACTGGAAAAGAGATTTATCCTGATGTATGTAAACGATCTTTCGATTGATTTCGGAGAGAAGGGTAGACAGGCATTAAATCTGTATTATAAAAGAGCTGCAGATAAGAATATCATAAAGCCATTTACACCTACCATAGTTTAATTTATTTTTTTAATTCCATCATCATGAAAAAAATTTCATATTAATGATACTTTAGTAATTTATGTATCTCTCAGTACAAAATTACCTTTAAATATGATTTTGTAATTTAATAAAGATAAACATGTTCAACATATCATACCCTGTATGGGATAGTGCAATGTTCGCTTATACAATCTCTTCGCATATACTGCTGGTATCCCTTAGCATGGGCCTGGCAATTATGGTTACAATTGCAGAATTCCTTGCACTGAAAAAGAAGGATAAATATTATGATACGCTAGCATATAAATTATCAAAAGCCTTGGTTATCTTCTTCGCTGTGGGCACCGCTTCGGGAACTGTCATGGCAATGGAGTTATTCCTTTTCTGGCCAACATTCATGAAGTTAGTAGGGGAGGTTTCCATGGGGCCATTCTATGTGGAAGTATTTTCGTTCCTCCTGGAGGCCATAGCCCTTCCAATGTATGTATATTTCTGGAAGGATTTCAAGAACAGGTGGGAACACTGGGGTTTGAGCCTTGCAGTTACCGTAGGAACATACTTATCCGCTTTCACAGTTACCGAAATAAATGCATGGATGAACACGCCAAATGGATTTAACGTGGCAACATATCTGACTACAGGAAAGGTTACAGATGTGAACGCATTTGCGCCATTTATTACTGCGTCAACGGCGGCAGAAGAACTTCATATGTCTGGTGCAGTATACTATGCAGGCATTGCCATGATACTGGGCTATCTCATATATAAATACATGAAGACAAAGAATATGCCTGAAAAAATGATTTATAGAAGAGGAATAAACATAGCTGCGGTATTCATGATACTTGATATAATATATCTTGGAATTACAGGATCCGATGAATTATCGACTTTAATGGTAATAGAGCCAATAAAATATACTGCCCTGGAATTAGATTTACATGCTACAGTTGGGACATCATTTGCCACCATGGCCCCGGAACGTCTTTTTGGAGTCCTCATTAATCATAAGTTATCATATTCTCTTTCCCTTCCATATGCCCAGTCATTACTGGCATTCCCAACAACATTCGGTAAGGGTAGCATACCGGGGTTGATACCACTAACCACGTATAATGGAGTTACTGATTACGGTGTATGGCCTCCGTCAATTGTTCATGACACTCTTGACCTTATGGTAGGATTTGGAGTTTTAATGGGTTTTTACTGGTTATATGTGGTAGTTCAGTACTTCAGAAAGAAAGATCCTCTGAGCAATAAACTGACACTTCTAGGTGGCATCGTTGTTGCAATCATGGGAGTATTTACTATGGAAGATGGGTGGTATACCGCCGAAGTTGGGAGGGTACCGTATATTATAAGGTCTCCAACACCAGGCGGTGTAATGGTGAATGGCCACTTGTTAGTAATTCATGGTCTCCCTCAGTACGGCACCATGACGATAGCCCAAGCAGCATCAACATCTCCAATAGTATTTCCACTGGGTATAGCTATTATCATATTCTACATAATTATCTTCCCCGTGACTTTCTACTTCGCAGGAAAGGTAATGAAACTTTCAAACGTTGAGGAAGACCTTAAACTTGGAGAGGACGATATAAAAATGGAAGAGGAAAGAAAGAGCAGGAAGGGCGTTGCAGCAAAGGCAGGGATGAGGTGAACTGAATGACTAATTTACTTTACGGCATAAATTTTGATGTATTATATTTGATGGTAGTAATAGCTTCCATGGTTACCATGTTTTCAACAGAATTAATGGCAGTTGTTCCTATAGCGACAAAATTTAAGAGCGACAAAACCAGAATTAATGTTCTTTCATACATTGTTCCCGTCTGGGAAGTAGTTGGAACATTCTTTGTGCTATGGCTTGTTGATATGGAGAATATTATTCCTACCCTTATGCCATCCATATCATACGCACTGTTTCCTTTATTTGCAGTATTCATATTTTTCCTTGTTGTCAGAAACTCATTTATCATATATGCAGAGTTTGTATGGCATGAAAATAAGCACTTCGATGAGAGAAAGTTATATATCGTATACACTATTGCTACATTTATAATGGGCATCATGGCCTTATCCATACTGGCAGCAATATCCAGTGGTTACGGAGTGCATCTCTATGGATTCGGAACAGAATCGGCCATACCGTATTCTTCCAGTTACACAAATTTTAGTGTATTCTATTCTAATCTTGGTGTCATAGGATTTATCATCGGCGCATTGATCTTAGCAAACGGTATAGGCATGGTATTTTACAGACTTACAGATATAAATTCTGCAATTGGTAGATTTTTACCACTTATGCTTGTGATAATAGGACTTGCAATATTCATGCCATCTTACTATTCAATTACAGCAAAAGATTATACAGTAAATTCTGCACTTATAGTAATACCAATAGTTCTTGCCTTAATCATACCCGTACTTTATGCATTTAAACAGACAAATAGTATTGCATCGTATAAGCCATTTATAATACTTATTACTATCATTGCACTGACATTCATTGAACTGAGAGAATATCCTTACGTGTTCGGTAATGCAAATATTTCTGCATACATACCTGCGGTTACAACAGACTCATCCATGGAATACCTCGCATTCCTAATCTCTCTTTTCGGTGGTTTATGGCTTGTTCTGATGATGATATATTATGGCTATGTTTCAAACCACAGAATAGCAGGGCTTATACCGAAGCGCCCTGAAGAAAAGAAAAGTGCAGCACCAAAGCAATAAATATAAATTTTATATACCTTTTTAAACTGTACATGCAGGGGGCTGTGGGGTAGCTTGGCATCCTACGGGCTTTGGGAGCCTGAGACTCCGATTCAAATTCGGGCAGCCCCATTATTATTAATTTTATATTTATAAGATTAATATACAAGAAAATAATAAGTAAACGCCGCAATGATGATATTTATACAAAAATGAAAAAATGATTAATGACGGGCAAGCTGAGCGGTAAAACTTCACTCTTTTTTATAGAATGAACTTACCTCTATCCTGTTGCCTTCATGGTCATAGAGATATAATTTGTCGCCTTCATCTACTGTTTTCATATGGTGCCCATCGCAGTAGGGTTTGTTCTCAGATAGTCCGCATGCACACAGGTGCAGTTCCTTGTCTCCAACCTTTAACATATACGGTTTGTTTCTTTCATGCATTACTATTCTTGACATAATTAATAATATATGTTATTACTATAAATGATTACTGTTTTATTACCGGCTAAATATGATGATTTTCTGACTTTAAAGCTAAATTTAAGTATTGAAGTTCAATATTTAAATATGGATTATCTTGATGAAAAGTCTACAGATATTAATTATTCTAAAGTATACGGAGATACCTATCTGCTCATGAAGAATGCAGGTAAAGCTATTTCAGACTTTATTGAAAAAACATTTGCCCATGGAAAATTCGTAACTGTTGTTTGTGGAACTGGCAACAATGCAGGTGACGGAATATGCTGTGCTCAGTTATTACAGAAAGATTATAAAGTTTCTATTATTTTACTCAAAGGTGTGGCAGGGCTAAAAACACCTGAGGCAAGGAGGGCGATCAATGACTATGAAGGTGACTATTATGGAATTTCTGACTTTGAGAATCTCCTATCCAGCAGTGATATTATAATTGATGCCATGTTCGGAATAGGCATAAAAGGTGATCCTCGGAAACCATATGATGAAATTATCAATGCCATAAATAGATCTGGGAAAACTATTGTATCCATAGATATACCATCTGGATTCCCATCAAAAGTGGCTGTAAAGTCTGACTTCACTGTTACATTTACGGATAAAAAAACAGAAATGAGCCAGTCAAATAGTGGAAAAATAATAATTGCAGACATAGGAGTACCAGTGTCAGTGAAAACATCCGCTGGAGCCGGAGATCTGGTATATATTCCTGAATTCAATCCTCTTGCGCATAAGGGTATGAATGGTACTGTGGGAATTTTTGCGGGAAACACATTTCCGGGTGCTGCCCTTATGGCCTCTCTTGCTGCATACAATACCGGTCCCGATCTTGTAAAGGTATTCTCATCCAGGTTCAACAGAGATATTATAGTTTCCCGCAACCCGGGAATAATGTTTTATGATGTGGATACAATTAACGGAAAGGATCTGGATGGCATTGGGTCAATACTGATAGGCCCGGGAATGGGCAGAACTGATGCCTCCATGAAAATTATGGATTACGTTATCGATAACTATAGGGGGCAACTAATTATGGATGCAGATGCCCTGAGGGTCCTCTCACCAGATAGGATATCCGGAAGAAATGCAATAATCACTCCGCATAGCGCTGAATTCATGGCTTTTACCGGCATGGAAGCCACAGTAGAAAATGCAGTAAAGATAGCCAGTCAATACAGTATTACTGTTTTATTAAAGGGTGTAACTGATATAATAACAGATGGTAAAAACACCAAATATTCAAGTGGCGGGAATAGCAGGATGGCCATGGGGGGTACCGGTGATGCCCTGGCTGGAATTGTAACAGGTTTATCATCAAGAGGAATGCAACCATTTAGATCTGCAGTTGCCGCCTCGTATATAAATAAAAAATGCGGTGATATGGCGTATAGAGAATATGGATATTATTATGGTATTATGGATGTAATAAATAATATAAAATACATTTTGAATAATAAAATTTAAAACCATCCTGCCATTATAATATAATGATTGGTGCTATTAAAGGACCTGTTAACATACCTGATTTATCAATATACACTCTGCTGAGTAAAAATACTGAAGTAAGTAGAAGCAGGCCCGTAATGATTTTTTATGATAAATATATTACATATTCCAGAATTCTCTCATATGTGGATTCAATGGCATATCACCTGGAGCACAGGCTGAATGTCATGGAAGGCGATACAGTTGGCATTTTACTTGATTTTACACCGGAATATATTATCTCAATTATCTCATCAATAAAAATAGGCGCCCGGGTTCTGATAATTGATGTAAATGCCGATGAGATAACAATAAATAACTATGTGAAAGATCATAAAATAAAGGTCATAGTAATCTGTAAAAGGTTAATTCACCGGGCAACAGCACAGAATGTAAAATATATTGTATCAGATCCCAAAGATTTTCTTACACTTGGAAAGGCGGTAATAAATAGTATAAAATACCATTCAAGGGTTATATACAGTGAAAATGTCCTCAAATTTTATGAATTTATATATAGTGGCAAAAGATCCAATAGGACCGAAGATCCGGAAAAATCCTGTATTATGTTTTACAGCAATAATAAGCTTTTAAAATTTAACATGAAAAATCTAATATCCCTAACTTTCATCCTAAACTACTGGATGCCCAAAATCGATGGCAGACCTGTATTTTTTTCCAATATTAAACATTCAACACCACTGGGATTAATTTATTCAGTTACACTTCCCGTATCCTTTTCCGGGGCGACTGTAATTAATAACATGAGCAATATAATGAAAAACAACCCTGATTTTATTGTTGGGGATGGCCACTTGTACAGTTCTATAATTGATAAGCATATGTATCTAAATGGAGTAAAATACTGCATAATGCCGTTTATTGACATTAAAATAGAGGAGGCATTCAATGAATATATAAAGATTCCTCTGATTACAGGAAGATCAGACGACATAACTCTAACAACACATATGAATCCATTCTATGATATACGGAAAGGATCATTCGGGATGCCATTGAATTATGTTGAATACCGTATCAATGAAAAAGATGAAATGCTGGTTAAAACACCTTATATGCCAGAAATTTTTCCGGATGACAGTGAAATATCCGGCGGGTGGATCAATACACATATAAAAGTAAAGGTAGTGGACGGCTATTTCTACTGTGTTTGAACAATATATCTTGAATTATATATGTAGAGAAATTTCCCGAATAAAAGCGAGAGAAATAGGTTAACAACAACATACGATATGAAATAGAGTAGCAAATCATATATGCCGCTTATTCCCAGGCTATCTGCAGTTATTATTACAAAAAATACCAGCCAGTATGCTATTACCATGAACTTAATTTTCCCATTCAGTGTGTTCCTCGGTATAATCTCAAAATATTTGGCAAGCAGTAAAGAGAATATGACTCCGAATAGCAGACCAAGTATGAATATATCACGTACCTGGTATACGGTGAGCAGTGTGAATAATAAAGAAAGTTTTGAGGATGATGTAGAAACACCGTAGGCTACTGCAAACTCGCCCATAAAAATATAAATTATTATCACATTTATTATTGAAGCAATTATAAAGTATAAAACCCCGGCCTTAAGACCGGCGAATATTCCGTCCTTTATGGATGACATAACCATTAATGCCTATATTGGATTAATATATTTAGATTAAAAATACAAATAATTAATCCTTGAAATTCTTTAGCTGGTTTATTGTATTTTTTATGTCATCGATTTTCTTTTCACGTTCATTTATTATTTCTTCTAGAATCTCGTTGAAATCCCTTGATAATTTATAACCGTGAATTGGTCTACCCTTTCCTTCTTTTTTCATATTTCTTTTTACTATCCAATTTTTTCTCCGTAACCATTGCATTGCTATGGATACTTCGGGCTGT
>JAJZZW010000098.1 GCA_021797385.1 Thermoplasmata archaeon
TCCATTATGCTTTCGCTATCCCTGGCTTCGAATCCCCTGACAAATCCAAAAAATGAATTACCGGCAGCCATACTGAAATGTATTGATAAAGAATATTATAATTTTTCCAATTTTATACTAAAAATCTGGGTACAACAAGCATTGCGAAGAAAAGGTTAAAGAGTACTATGGATGCCATACCAACATAGAGATAGTTTTTATCATACAGAAACGAAACCCATCCTATGAATACAACAGTAATCGGTGTGAATATGAGTACCCAGAGGCCTACGGTAATGAAGTAAAGGCCATCTACTGCAGATAATCCAGAAAGTATTTTGTTCAACGATACTGATTTTGAATCTATTCCGTGTGCCAGCGCATAATTATAGTTTGACATCTGGGAAAGGGTAAAGCCATCACCACCATTTTTTACAAACAATATAATAACCCCTGCTACAATAAAAGACACACTGATCAATACACCTGCCTTCAGGAAATAACTTATAATTACCTCATCATCATGATTTTTCATTTTTATCCCTCCATTCTTTTCTCTTTGAATTATAGAATAAGATACTTATTAAAACAATAGATATTATCACCGAAATAAAGAATTGTATCATTAAAGAAAATGTAATTACAAAATTTATCATGTGCAGACCCTTGAATACCATGTCAAATCCGAGGAAAGATAAAATTGCAAAGAATATCCACCTTATATTCTCATTGGAAATTCTTACCAGAACTTTAGCACCGAAAAAGGCGCCTATTAAAACACCTATTGCCGTTGCAGCTGCAATAAACAGATTAATATAGCCCTCATACCAGTATATAGAGCTTCCTGTTGCCGCTGTGATGCCTATCATGAAATTGCTGGATGTGGTTGTAACTTTCATTGGCAAATTCATGGCCCAATCCATGCCAAGAACCTTCAATGCTCCGGACCCAATGCCCAGAAGTCCGGAAACAAATCCTGCAAAGAACATAACTATTTCCCCGAGCCACCATCTCACCCCGTGATATTTTATAGTTTTTCTGAGCCTTTCATCATAATACGATCCGGTTAACTGGAATAACTTCGTGCTCCAGTCAGGTTTCATTTCCGGTGGTACCTCCTTGCCTATTTTTTTTATTGTTGGAATAAGCGAAAATAAAAGTACGAGCCCGAATATCACATAAACTATCCAGATTAAGGCATGCTTATCTATAAACACCAGGGTCAGGGACCCGACTATGGCACCTGTGGTTGTTGCTATCTCCAGTCCTATGCCGATCTTTATATTCGCTATTTTTTTCTTTGTATAGGCACTTGCAGAACCAGCCGAGGTTGCTATTGTCGATATCAGACTTGCACCTGCTGCGAAGATAAAAGGTATGCCATAGAAAAGTGTCAGTACCGGGACGAGAACAGTGCCCCCGCCTAGGCCTGTAAGTGAACCTATGAATCCGGCAATGATAGAACCAAAGATGATTGTAAGGAATTTGACAATTATCAGAATTAATGTCATTTACACTTTATTACTTAACCGTATTTATTATTTATTGATAGAAATTATATTTATCTATAGAATAAATTGCCAGCCATCAACTATGCTTTATTCTGTTAAACCGGCTATAAACATTAATACAAAGAATAAATAACACTACGTAAGCCTATGGTAAAACGTATTATGGAGCGGTTTGAAAGTTTGCTGCCATACAGTGAGGCAGTTTCCATATTCGATGCTGTGCCATGGCATCTGCCCGGCCGTGAAAGGATAAATATTGAGGATGCTGCAGGTAAAATTTCTGCATGCAGTGTATTTTCACCTATGAACATTCCTGATAAGAATAAGGCTGCCATGGATGGTTACGCTGTAAAACACATGAATACATCCAATGCTTCGGATCATAACCCTGCAAGGCTTGAGCTCTCCGGTGTGAATATGGCAGGCGGCACTGCAGGAGAACCGCTTAAGGATGTGCAGTGCAGGGAAATCTATACAGGTTCCATCATGCCCGAAGGTGCCGATGCGGTAATCAAGGTTGAAAATTGTGAACAATCTGGCGATTATATTTATATTTACTCGCCGGTACTTGCCTGGGAAAATGTAGCTTCAATAGGAGAGGATATAACCAGGGGGAGCCTTATACTGAGAGAGAAATCCATAATAAGGCCCCAGAACATTTCATCCATGACTGCGGCAGGCATTAAATCAGCCAATGTATACCGGAATATTACAATCGGCATTGTAAATACCGGAAGGGAACTGGTAACTGGCCAGATAAATAATTCCACGGGGTCCCTATTAAGATCATTTTACAGTCGGGCATTCATGGATATAATAGATGGCGGCATAGCTGATGACAGTGTGGATTCCATAATAGAAAAGATATCAAATATCAGGAAAAAGTGCGATATAATTATAGTAACAGGGGGAAGCAGCCTGGGAAGGAAAGACCTAACCACTGGTGCAATATCCAGACTGGGCAAAATGCTTTTTTCAGGCGTTGCCATAAAGCCTGGGCGGACTATAGCCCTGTTCAATGTGGATAATATACCGGTTCTATCCGTGTCAGGCCTTCCTGTAGCTGCCCTTATGTCCTCTCTAATTTTTGTAAACAGATATGTACAGAATGCTTTCGGCATAGAGATCACAGAAAAAGCCCCGGCCATACTGGAGGAAAGGATACATAACAAAACAGGATTTACAACATTTCAGGTTATGAATGCATTTGTTAAGGATGGAGAAATCCATGCAAGGCAACTGGAAACAACGGTTTCAGGAAGGATGTCCTCGCTTCTCACGGGGAATTCCTTTACTTTAATAGACGAAAACCTGGAGGGCATGGAGAAGGGTAGCAGAATAACAATCAATGTAATAGGTGATATAAAATGGGAATGATTTTTCATAATCTTATAAAATTTAGGGAAGCTGAAGAAAAGATACGGATTAATTCTAAAAAGATTTCCGAAACAGAAAGAATAAAGATAGGCGACTCCAGTGGCAGGATATCTGCTGAGGATATATTCAGCGCCAGCAATCTTCCACTTTTTTCCAGATCCCAGGTTGATGGATATGCGGTGATTGCATCTGATCTTGCTTTTGCATCGCGGGTTGCTCCCGTATCACTGGAGCTTTCCGGTGAAACCAGTATAGGAGAACCGGCGGTCATATTCCCCGGGAATGGAAAATGCATAAAGGTACCTACTGGGGGCGTTATTCCGGTGGGCGCCGATGCCATGGTGCCATTTGAGGATACAGAAACAGAGGGGAACCGTATCCTATTCTTCAATAAGATAGGGCGCTTTCACGAGCTTTCCAACTCCGGCATTGATGTAATAAAGGGTGAAAGGCTGCTTGGTAGGGGGTCAATCATAGACCCGAGAAGCATTGCTGTGATGGCATCCACAGGGATAGGAACTGTAAATGTAATCAGGAAAATCAGGATAGGCATAGTATCAACAGGGAATGAGCTGCTTTATCCGGGCCAGGAATATGAAGAGGGCAAAATCTACGAGTCAAACAGCATATCTGTGTATTCCGAGCTTAAAAGGCATCCTGCATTTGAAGTCAGGAACTATGGAATCATAAGGGATGACTATTCAGAAATAAAGGATGCTATAGATAGATCCATAGAGGAGAATGACGTAACCATTACTATCGGTAGCACCTCTGCCGGAGATCATGATATGGTTTACCTTATACTTGGTGATAAAAAACCGGGAATAATCTTCCATGGAATTAGGGTTAAGCCCGGAAAGCCTGCAATATTTGCAAAATCCGGAGATAAATTGATCTTCGGCCTTCCGGGATTTCCGGTATCATCTATGATGATACTTTATTCCCTTGTTATCCCGGCACTATTCTCAATGGCCGGTCATATTTTCTCTTACACTGAAATAAATGCCATATCGGGGGATCGCATTGATCTTCACCAGGGCAATACGGACCTTCTTCTTTTAAAACTGGTCAACCGCGCTGGGTCATATTATGCCTATCAGGTGCCCGGCAATTCAGGCTCAATATCAAGAATTAGCAGGGCAACCGGCTTTTCCATAGTAAATTCAACATCTTCATATCTGTCCAGGCATTCTACTTTAAAAGTAAATGCATTTACAGTAAAAATTCCTGAACTTCTCTTATATGGACAGTACCTGCCAGCCATGGAACATATTCAGGGAGAAATAATGGATATATCGACATTTGTTGAGGCGGGAAAGAATGAAATTATCAGGTCTATGGAATCCGGAGATGCGGATGTGTATCTATGGAATTACAGAGAAGTACCTCATATGAATAACTTTGATGCCACCATAACATTCAAAATTCCATACGGTACTGTATACAGGGATAGGAATTACAGAACTATGGCAGTAATGTATCACGGGTCAGGCCTTTTTGAATATTCTGAGGGAATAGCAGGAGCTGATGACTTAACCTACCTTGATAACCCTGAAATTATCTGCGATTATGTAAAAAACGGAAGATGTGATGCGGGAATAACCTATAAGCAGTATGCCGATCTTTATTCTCTGAAGTTTGATCAGAAAGGATATGTTATATTCCATATAATCATAAATAAAAATAGCGGAAGATACGAGGAATTAAAGAAAGCATTTACTGCCCTTGCAAGGACTCAATAAATGATAGCAATAATTTTTGCAAAGAAAAGCCAGAGACTGGTGGGTAAACACAATATGGATATATGCGGGGAGCGTCTCATAGAGAGGGTTTCCAGGATAGTTATAGAATCGCATCTATTCAAGGAAACGGTACTTTTTACGAAGGATTCTTCACTAATATCAAAATATTGCAGGATAGAAATTGATAGAACTGACGGAATTCTTATAGATTCTATTCTTTACTGCCTTGAAAAACATAAAGAATTTCTTGCAGTTGGTGGTGATATGCCCTATATTGATTATAGCCTGATTGATAATATAATTAAAAAATACAGCGGAACCCCAATTACTTACATAGCAGAAGGATTTTACCAGCCCCTATTTACAGTTTACAACAATAAACTCTATAATCCCATGAATAAATACCGGGCGGGTGGCGGGGAAAGCATAAGTGAATTCCTCAGAACATCTGACGTTGAAACCCTTAATACCGGTTCTGAAAAATTGAAAAGTATTAACTATATTTCTGATCTAGAGCAGGCGAGAAAGATTCTCTGTGCTAACAACACCGATTAAAATAAACTAATTTTTTTGTGTTATAATCTTAACAATCCTGCCAATTTCCTCAGGATAAATCAAGCATGCACCCTTATGTGTTCTATTATTAGCCTTTATAATATAATCATATCCGTATTTCACATAATCTTCATTGCCCAGAACAAGAAATCTTGTACCTTTCCCGTAATCCCTGAAACCTTCTATAAAAATCATGTCACAGTGCCCGTTTTCATTGATTATCTGTTCCACTCCCGTATGCCCACGGGACATTTTATAAGTTCTGTCCGGTGTTACACCATAGGTTACATCTGCACCGGCATTCTCCATAGCCCATGTATCCTTTCCTTCAATATCCAGTGAGATATTATCATGGGGAATATCCTTAATATACACTATTTTATATTTATCAGAAAGTATGCAAATTAGATTCCTAATTATTGTGGTTTTTCCCGAGGAAGATGATCCAAAAAATGTAAAAATTTTCATATAATTATATTATACATTAATATAAAAAATTAAAGGAACAGATGGTATCCGAGTGCAAAGTTCAATGTTGCAGCAAATGTAAGGTACATTAACCATGTTCCTGTAACCAGCTGGAAAAAGGCCTTGGTTCTTGCCCATGATGGTGAGTGTATAAGACTCGCCGGTATATCACTGATATAAACAAAGGCAAGCAGTATGAAAAGAATCATTACCGGTATGTCCCTGCCCAGACCAAACACTACAGCACCTATTATAGAAATCCACAGAAAACCCACTGCCATGAATCCATCTACTGTTGTATCCGCATTTTTGTACTTGTTGTATCCCAGTGCAAACCAGTGTACACCATAAGCAGTAAAGGCAAGTCCTGCCATGTACAGTATGGGGGTAGCTCTGAAAGCAGTGAACACAGTCAATCCCAGGAATATGTAAGTTCCGGTAATGAATTGCATAAATCCTGGCATAAATATGCCCCATAGACCCATAGCATGGTTAACGTTTTCATTACTCTCTTTGGGATACTTAAAAAATACAGCACCTCCAAAAACAAAATAACCAATTCCAAGGCCGAAAAACCCAACCGCTAGAGGCGGCAAAGCATTAAAGTTTATCATATAATTGTAATCCTGTGGTATATTTAAGTTATTGCATCAGGAATAATATCATAATATTTAAATATTCTCAAGTGAATATAATAGAGTGATAGTATGGCTGCAGATAAAATTTTAATCGATCAGGTTCAATTTAATGCAGACCGGGATAAAACCATATTGCAGATAATGATGGATAACGGTATTGATATACCTCATGTGTGTTATAACCCCGCTCTTGGTACAATAGAATCCTGTGATACGTGTATAGTCAATGTGGATGGTAAGTACATGAGAGCATGCTCGACCAAGGTTAAGAACGGCATGCATATAAAATACGAAGACCCTGAAGTCAAGGCAAGGCAGATAGAAGCAGTCAATAGAATACTGCATAATCACGATCTGTACTGTACTGTATGTGAAAATAATAACGGAGACTGTGCACTCCACAGCGCTGTGGACACTCTTCAGGTGACCAGGCAGAAATATCCATTTACATCTAAGGGATATGAAGTGGACTCAACCAACCCATTTTACCGGTATGATCCTGATCAGTGCATTTTATGCGGAAGATGCGTGGAGGCATGCCAGGATGTAGAGGTTAATGAAACACTTCATATAGACTGGTCCCTCGAAAGGCCACGTGTTATATGGAACGATGGAAAAGCAATAAACGACTCATCATGTGTATCATGCGGCCACTGCGTTACAGTATGCCCTGTAAACGCATTGATGGAAAAATCCATGCTGGAAGAGGCCGGTTATTTTACATCGTTGACCAGAAAAGCAAAATATAATCTTATCGAATTTGGAAAAGACCTTGAAAAACCTGTAGGCAATAGTTTGATAATGAAGGTCAGCAATATTGAGGCAAAAATGAGAGAAGAACAGATAAAAAAACCAAGACCGTATGCACATACTGCGGGGTTGGCTGCTCTTTTACAATGTGGACTAAGGGAAGGAAAATTTTGAAGGTGCAACCAGAAGTTGAATCACCTGCTAATGGTATATCAACATGC
>JAJZZW010000099.1 GCA_021797385.1 Thermoplasmata archaeon
AGGATCCTGCGAAAAGGCATGAGCTTTTATACAGAAGATATTTAAGATCAATCGGTCTTAAACCCGAGGATTTGGTGAAAAGGAAACAGTTACCGACCACAAAGGCATGGCTTGACGGAATGAGAGACTATTTTTCATCCGACCACGCAAATGCCTTAGGCGCAGAATTTGCACTTGAAAATATGGCTATACCCATGTGGGATAAATTGCTACCAGGATTGAAGATAATGAAGGAAAGGAAATACAGGGATATGGATATGCTGTACTTTACCTTCCACAGGGAGATAGAATCCAAACATGAAGACGCCATGGAGAACGTCATCGGAATACACAGCAATGATCAGAAAGGTCAATTTATCAGCAGTGCAAAGGGAATACTGGAACTAGAAAAGAATTTCTGGCTTGGTCTTTCAGATAAAAAATAATTTAAATATTTTATAATTAATTTTTACCTACTTTCCATGAATACTGGTAATTTTTATCCTTTATGGATTCAGCCTTTTCTGTAGGCAGAAGCCATTTATAGGATTCCACCATTATGGCTACTTCATCGGTCTTCTCCGCACCTATACTCTTTTCAATTACACCTGGCTGTGGTCCATGTGTCATTCCATGAACATGCATTGTAATTGATTTTTCTCCTATGCCCTCCCTGCTCATGAAATTCCCCGATGAATAGAAGATGAGTTCATCTGAATCTATATTGTTGTGATAATATGGAACAGGAATAGCCTTCTCGTGGAAATCAAATAGCCTGGGAAGGAAAGCCCCGATCATGAAATACTTCGATTCAAATACAGTGTGTACCGGAGGTGGCATGTGTAGTTTTCCTACAATCGGTGCAAATTTATCGATGTTGATGGAAAACGGGTAAAGATAACCATCATAACCTTCCAGATCAAATACCGGATTATTTCTCACCGTATTAAGATAATAATTACTATAATCGACCCTTATACGGTATTCACCTTTCTTATTTTCAGGCTCTACAAATTCAGGTATCTGTATATCCCTGGAATAGTAGGGCATACCTTCTTTCAACTGTCCATATTTATTCATGTAATGATCTGGAATCTCCATGTGATCTGTTGAAATAGTAAAGAAGAAAAATGACCTTTCATTCATTATTGCTCTGTAGGTTGTACCCTTAGGAATATATATAAAATCCCCTTTTCTGAATTTCAGTATCCCGAACGGGGATCTAATTGCACCGGAACCGGAATGGACAAAGAAAACCTCATCACAGAGTGCGTTCCTGAAGTACTCATCTGTATTTGCATCGGTATCTATGATCCCGGTTCTGATTGAATTATTGAAGAACAGAACCTGCCTGCCAGTATAGAAGTTATCCAGCTTACCAAGTTCTCCGGTACGGAGATGCCTATGCTCCATTAACTCCACAGGTGATAATTTCTCACGGTACTGGACATCTGTACTCTCGATCTCTGCAGGGTCAAACCTGTGGTATAACAAAGAATATCGCCCGTCAAAGGCATTCAGACCGAAAAGCTCCTCCTTCTGTATGTGATTTCTATCATCATACGTGTGCCTCTGTTCGGGCACCCTTCCCATTTTTACATAGTAAACCATTCATACCACCCTGTTAACAAGTGTCCCCAGCTGCTGGGATTCAAACCTCACTTCATCGCCGGATTTAAGCCATGGATATTTACCAAGCTCAAGGAGGCAACCAGTTCCGAATGTACCGCTTCCAATTACATCACCGGGGAGCAACGGAACCGATTCAGAAGCCCGTTCAAGCATTGAATCGAAACTGAAATATATATTTTTCAAATTATTCTGAGAATAGAGTTTGCCGTTGACATAGCCCCTCATTTCGATATTTATCTTTCCATTTTCCTCATCTCTGAGAATTTCATCTCTGGTCACAAGAAACGGCCCGAATGAAGTTGCATAGTCCTTTCCCTTTGCAGGTCCCAGCATAATTTTCATCTCTTCTTTTTGAATGTCACGGAGACTCCAGTCATTCATGATTATAAACCCAAAGATTGAATCCATGCAATTTTTATGGCAATCCTCAACCTTTTTACCTATAACTGCTGCGACCTCCATTTCATAATCAAAAGCCCTGCTCTTATCCGGATATTTGATAACATACCCGGATGGGTATATATTAGGCGTGCATGAAAAGTAAAATACAGGGAATTTATACCATTCTGGAATCATTTCAAGCCCCTTATTTTTTCTCGCATTCTTTACATGGTCTTCAAACGAGTAGAAATCCCGGACGGATCGCATTCCGGGTATTGGGACGCTGTACTTTACGTTCTCCGGTTTTATTTCCGAGCTTAACTCAGGCTTCAATTTTATTATATCATCATATAGACTGTAAAATTTTTTCTCAAGTTCTTTTTCATCGATTCCCAGCATGGAAGCAATACTGAAATACTTCTCATTGTTATAAATACAGTAAATAGATTTATTTGACAGCTCCAGCAAGCAGATTTTCATAAATTACCTCTCTGAGCCTGTTCCCTTTCTATGGATTCAAACAGTGCCTTAAAGTTCCCTGCACCGAAGGATTTTGCGCCCTTTCTTTCTATAATTTCAAAGAATACAGTGGGCCTGTCAGTCAGTGGTTTTGTGAAGATCTGGAGTAAATAGCCATCCTCGTCACGATCTACCAGAATATTGAGTTTTTTCAACTTTTCTATATCCTCGTCAACGTCTCCAACCCTTTCGGTGAGGTTATCATAATAGGATGCAGGTGTATCCAGGAACTGTATTCCGTTCTCTTTCAGTCTGGAAACAGTATCAATAATATTGTCGGTCTTCAGAGCTATATGCTGTACGCCCTGGGAGTTGTAGTAGTCCAGGTATTCTTCAATCTGCGATTTTTTTAAGCCCTTTGCAGGCTCATTCAGGGGAAATACTATGTTATCATTGTATTTTACAACCTTGGATCTCAGTGCGGAGTAGTCTGTACGTATCATTTTATCATCAAAGGTTATCAGCTGGCTAAAATTCATATTTTTAATATAATAATTCACCCACTGGTCCATCTCCCCCTCATAAACATTACCAACTACATGGTCTACCTTGTAAATACCTGTATCTTTTGCTTCTGATTCCATTTGTGCATATCCAGGTAAGAAACCCTTATAATCGCCTCTTTCAATAAGTGTGTGCAATGTATCTCCATAGGTCTTTGTTACCGCCTTCCTTATCTTGCCATTTTCATCCTTCTCTTCCATAATCGCAGAGACCTTTACATTTTTTGATTCCAGATGTTTTTTTGTAAAATCCAGATCATCAACCTCGAGAGAAATATCCCGGACGCCGTCTCCGTGATTTGCTATTGATTTATTTATATCGGAATCTGCATTGAGTGAACTTGTAAAAACTAGATTTATATCTCCACGATTAAGGAGAAACGAAGAGTTTTGTCTGTTTCCTGTTTCAAGCCCTGAATATGCTTTTAAATTCAATCCGAGTCCGTTCTTCATAAAGTATGACCATGTTTTTGCGCTACTTACATAGAATTCTATATGGTTTATTTTTTTAAACAGTTCATCATTATCGTACATATAAACATATTTACATTTGTTTATATTAACCTTTCGTTAATTATAAATGCATGTTATTCTCTCGCATAGTAGATGAATGTAGGCAAGATATTTATATATAATTATGTTGAAGCATTATGAGTCTGGAGGAACAACCCCTGTGGGTACCGGATGAAAATTATAAAAAAGATTCTGCCATGGAACATTTTTTAAAGTATATTAATCACAAGTACGGGTATCATTTCAGGAATTATCAGGAGTTATGGGCGTGGTCCGTAAATAATACTGAGGATTTCTGGGTCTCTCTTTCAGGGTTTTATAATTTAAATATCCATGGCTATAAATATATCCATAGGGGGCAAAATGTAAATAGCACATGGTTCGAAGGATCTAAATTGAATTATGCAGGTTACGTTTATAGAAACAGAAATCTAGAGAAGGCAGCTATAATCCAATATAATGAATGTGGAAATGAACTCAGCATATCATATAAGGATCTCTGGAAAAAAGTGTCTTCCATGGCATATTATTTATTAAGCCAGGGTATAGAAAAAGGGGACAGGGTATGTGCCTATATCGGTAATATTCCAGAGGCGGTTATTTCTTTTCTGGCATCGGCGGCAATAGGGGCAATATGGTCATCATGCTCACCTGATTTTGGTGTAAAAGGAGTTATCGAGAGATTTTCGCAGATTGATCCTTCAGTATTAATTGTTTCACCTGAATACTCTTATAATGGCAGGAAATTTGAGAGAACACACAATGCATCCGAAATTCTTAAAAACTTGCCAAATGTAAGGCTGGCTATTTCCACGGGAGATATAAAAATAAACCATTTCATAAATTTTAAGGATATACCTGAAAATCCGGGAGAATTTATCCCTGTCAACGTTGACTTTTCCCATCCATTATGGATACTCTATTCCTCAGGAACAACGGGAAAACCCAAAGCCATAGTTCACGGGCACGGAGGTATTGTACTGGAGCATTTCAAGGTTCTCGGCCTGCATATGGGCATATCTGAAAATAGTGTATTCACATGGGCAACTACCACCGGATGGATGATGTGGAATATACTCGTCAGTGGTCTTATAATGGGTTCTACAATAGTTATGTATGATGGGAGTGTCAGTTATCCCGATATATCGATTCTATGGAAAATAACTGAAAAATTTAAAATTACCCATCTGGGCATAAGTGCTGCATACATAGAATCAATGATGAAATTGAATTATTATCCAGCAGAAATCTATGAATTGAAAAATCTTGAGTTTATGGGTTCCACAGGAAGTCCCCTGTCAAAGGAAGCTTTCAGATTTGTTTATTTCAGGGTCAAGAAAAATATTTGGCTATCATCACTGAGTGGCGGAACTGACTTATGCTCCGCCATATGCCTGGGATCTCCTATTCTTCCGGTTTATCCTGGAAAAATTCAGTGCAGGGGGCTGGGTGCTGCTGTGGAATCACTGGACGAAAATGGAAAATCGATCACAGGCATGAAAGGTGAACTGGTAATTACTAAAGCCATGCCGAATATGCCCGTTTTCTTCTGGAACGATCCGGAAAAGGAAAGATACTATAAAAGTTATTATGACTTTTATCCGGGAATATGGAGGCACGGTGATTTTATATCAATATTCAAGGATGGAAGCATCGTTATTTACGGAAGGTCCGATGCAGTACTCAACAGAAACGGAATCAGAATAGGAACCGGAGAAATTTATTCAACTGTTGAGGCTATAGATTTTGTTAAGGATTCTATTGTAATTGGATACAGGAATAATAATAAGTATATCATAGTTTTATTTGTGGAACTCAAGGAGGGATTAACTCTGGATACTGATAAAGAAACAGAAATAAGGAAACATATAAGGGAAGACCTATCCCCAAGGCATGTGCCCGATATTGTACTGGAGGTACCGGAAATACCTGAAACACTTAATGGTAAGAAAATGGAGGTGCCGTTGACCAGGATAATGGAAGGAGAACCAGTAAACTCTGTAATAAATACGGAATCCCTGAAAAATCAATCTGCGCTGGACTATTTCCTCAGGTTAAAACAACAAATACAGTAATTAAATAATCGTCATTCTTTTATATTCTGTAATTATGTATAATAATGGATAACAATGGATCTGTAAAAGAGAAAATGTATAACACTGATTCTGATCTTTCTTCCAGTTTTGGTCCTGAAGATCAAAGGGGAAATTTGAATTATATTGACAGTAAAAAAGTGCTGAATGCCCTGAAAATACCAGAGAAGGGAAAATTATACAGGATGTCGCATACCGTATACAACGGCATGGCCGATCGGCAGACACACGGACCTTATTTCTTTGATATAATGCTCAGACCATATGATAATGGCTTTACCGAGAAATATGAAAACAGGTACGGTCCTTCCCTGGGAAGACTAGAAATGTGCGACCACACGGCCACACATATTGACGCATTGTCCCATATGGCATATGACGGTAAATTTTTCAACAATATTCCGGTCAAGAGTGTTATATCCAATACCGGATATTCTAAAATGGGAATAGAGAATGTGGGACCCATAGTTACCAGAGGTATAATGGTTGATATAGCAGGATACAGGGGAGCAGATATACTGAATGGAGGCACAACAATTGAAGTTACAGATGTGAAAGATTTCCTTAAGGATAATGATATAATTCCAGAAAAAGGAGACGCAATGTTTTTTCACACCGGAGCCTCTGCGCTATTCTCAAAGCCGGATAAGTATGATAAATTCTATGATTCTGCTCCCGGGATAGGCTTCCATCTGGCAGAATATCTGCGGGAAAATAATATCTCAGTAACTGGGAGTGATACTCCATCATCAGAGGTTGTTCCCCCTGAAGCCAAAAATACAAGGCTTCCGGTTCATCAGTTCCTGATTGCCCGCGCAGGAATACATATTATAGACAATTTGAGCCTCCACCGGATGGCCAAAGACAAAGTTTACGAATTCATGTTTGTCTGCTCCCCTATACCATTCCTTGGTGCTACTGCGTCGCCTGTTTCGCCTGTTGCTATAATTTAAATCATTGTAATTGTTTATTTTTCTCCATCTCATTGTTATATAATTTTTTCATTGCCAAATTTTTGAAAAAGATCGAGGATATCATAACCTTAAACTCGTAACTCCTCGGTTCCATTGACCCTGTGAAAAGTATTTTTATATAATCTTTTATGAAGGGTTTCGGTCCTCCGAATAGGTTAATTCTTATTCTTGTGAAGCTTTCCCTGTGATTTATTATCTTTAATGCCCTGCCGGACGTAAATATTGATTTCATAGTAACATATGATTGCAATATTTTTGAAAGGGAATTTATAGAAAATTCTCTGAATGATTCTATACTATTAAATGAATGAGTTACACTATTTTCTGTTACCCTGTAGTATGTAAGTACTGTATCATCAATTTCAATCTTCATACCTGATTCCCGAGCATACATGTACATTAATGTATCAATACTCTTCGAAACCATTGTGAGCGTATCAACATTTATAATATCCTTTCTTATTGAAATAGATGAGATGTTAAAATCCGGATTGATATTTTTATATTTTATAGGTTGATTATTATCGTCAATTGATGAAAAATTATTATGTAGATACACAAGATTTTTCGTTGTTTTAAATTTATTATAAACATATTCCAGTTTATTCTCATAAAATTTGTCAATGAAAAAA
>JAJZZW010000100.1 GCA_021797385.1 Thermoplasmata archaeon
CCTGCAATAATTATAAAAGGAATATAATATATTGATAGTATTAATCCTGCAAATAGCAATGTAATATAAAATGACGATTTTCCTATTTCCGATTTTCCTCTCATTTCATCTATATTTAATATTAATATTATTGATAGCAACGATAAAAGTGCTGTCAACAAAAATAAATATTTATAATCTATAGACGCTATAACACCACCTAATGGGAGCCCGATAACATATCCCAGACTTATGACTGTATGGTTTAATCCTATTGATTTTCCCCTGTCCAAATCAGAACTTGATAGGGCTGCATAAGACAATGAGGTAAGTATCACCATTGATCCCCCGAAGCCCTGAATGGCTCTCAATAAAATCATTACAGTAAAATTATTTGAAATAAATATTAACAGTGAGGCTATTAACATTATAAATGATCCAAGTATCATTATCCTTTTTATCCCATGTTTATCAGCTATCAGTGAAAATGACACAACAAATAATGTTTCTACTATTACAAATATTATGATTAATAATGTAGCTTCAAAGTATGAAATAGTAAACTCTCTTGAAATCTCCGGAACTGCCAGCAATATCATTGTTGCCTCAAATGCGGCCGTGAATCCTGGCACCGAAGTAAATAAGACTTTTTTTATTCATTTTCTTATTCCCTTACCAGTTTCAATAATAAATAATCTTCTTAGTCAGGGGGTATAAATTCACAGGAATAATTTCTTTGGGGACATAGAATAATAATTTTTTATTAATAAAACACGTAATCCAGATAATTTAAAACTATAAGCTTCGAAAATAAAATAGCATTGATAGATAGAATAGTCATGTAATTGAAACCGTAACCTTATGTACAGTAATTACATTTCATTTTATGTACAATAAAAACGATGAGATAACAAAAAAACAGGTATCGTTTGTAAATGACCTGATAAAGAGGGAGGAGTCAAATCAGAAGATGGTAGACGATTATGTAAAGTCATTGAAAAAAGGTTCTATTGAGGAATTGACAAAAAAAGAGGCATCGGCACTTCTGGATCTGCTCCTTAAAAAATAAAAATTAATAAAATACCGGGATATTACCACACAATGGATAATTTGCAAATTCTCAAATCAAACACTTCAGAAATAGTTACCCCTGATGAGTGTGAATCACTTCTTTCTGGGGACAAGCAGGGATACATCGGTTTTGAACCATCCGGCCTCCCCCATATTGCAATACTGATTTATGTGAACAAGATTAACCAGCTTGTTGAACTCGGGTTCCATATCAAGGTCCTGCTTGCAGACTGGCATGCCAGGGTAAATGACAAACTCGGCGGGGATATAAATCTAATAAGGGAGAGTGGTAACAGGCTGAAAAACAGCATGATTTACGCCGGATTGAGTGGGAAAGTTGAATTTATATGGGCATCAGATGTTGTGGCAAATCCGGATTACTGGGAATTGCTGCTTCAAACCGCAAAGAATTCCTCACTTTTGAGAATCAGGAGGTCCCTTCCAATAATGGGGAGAACAGAGGAGGATGCAGATAAAGATTTCAGCAAATACATATATCCATTGATGCAGGTTACCGATGTTTTTTATCTGAATTCGGATCTTGCTCTGGGTGGAACAGACCAGCGCCATGCATACATGCTTGCAAGGGACATAGCTGAAAAGATGGGAAGGAAAAAGCCCGTTCTCATGGAAATGCCACTTATATCCTCACTGAAAGGAAAAGGGAGAATGGATGATTTTAAGAAAATGTCCAAAAGTGATCCGGAATCCGCACTGTTTTTAACTGACACGGAAGATGATGTACGGAGGAAAATAAAAAATGCATTCTGTCCAATGGGTATAACAGAAAACAATCCTGTAATTGATATAATGAGGTACCTTATATTTCCATATTATATTAAAGAACTGGAAATCAAGCGTTCAGAAGCCCATGGTGGTCCATATACCGTAAAATCTTTCAGGGAACTGGAGGAAAAGTACCTCAAATCAGAGATTCATCCCATGGACCTTAAAAAAGCATTAACGGAAATACTCATAAATATTATATTACCTGTAAGCAATAAACTTAACAGTGATTAAATGCCATGGATGCCCATAAGAAGTATAGATAAACATGTCCATACCATGCTGGCCAAAATGGACAGCAATCACATGCTTATCATCAAGAGTTTCAAGAAAGATAGAATTGTAACAGTCAAAAAAACAGGAGAACGGTTTACAGTAATAGAGGAAGGCTTCAGAAATCAGAGCATAGACGTTGATGAAAAGGATATAAAAAAGGCCATGAAAGGTATACTGGAGTTAGAATACCCGAGGTCTCACCAGGTAATGGTTACAGAGCAGGAAATCAAAAGCTAAAAATACTTATCAAGGCTGGACTGGTTTGCACTGGAGTATCCTTTCTCGACCTGATCCAGAATTTGATTAATCCTGTTCTGTGAAAAACTATGCTCATTGCATAGATAGTCTATAATTCCCTCCCTGTCAGGTGGTTTAAATTTGATATCATCGCACTCTGTCACCGGTGGATTACTAAAAAATTCCTTTATTTCCTCAAGGTTTTCTATCTCCTTTCTTTTATATTTTAAAACTTCCTCAATGGTATCGTATTTTTTGATCAGTGAAAGGCCTGTCTTGGCACCTATTCCCCTGATTCCGGGGTTGAAATCGGTTCCTACCAGTATGCCGATGCCGATGAGCTGATCCTGTGTAATCCCTATACTTTCTAAATTCTCCTTCAAATCTATTATCTCCGGACTGATATTGATGAATCTTCCAGTACCAGATATTCTGCGACGTCCATACATTGTAAAATTCCTAAGGACCCTTCTGGCACCGAATAGAAGGCAATCATAATCCTGTGAAACAACAGAATCCACTATTCCTGTTTTACTCATATATGATGCCTGTGCCTCACCCTCTGTGGGAGCCTGTACCCACGGAACACCCATCAGGTCTAAAAGTTTTTTTGATTCTAAAACTATATCAGATGTAATGTAATTGATTCTGGATGAGAGTATTTTAATCCTTTCTGTATCATTATTTTTTATGGCAATATCAAGCTCAGCAATATTCTTATCCTTTATGGCTTTCCTCTCCTTCAGTGTCTCACTCTTGAGATGGTATGGCTTTCCATCAAAAGAGTAAACCGGCTTTATGCTGTTCTGAAGCAGTGTTGAGGTCCGGTAAAAAATTCCAGATAAATGTGAAGTAATATTTCCGGAGGAATCCTTCAACGGTTCACCGTCTTCCCCTCTTATGCTGCTGAGGAACTGGTATATGATATTATAAGCATCGACCGATACCGTTATGCCAGTATTTTCTTTTATTGTGGTTTCATGCTTTATCAGTATTCCGGAAATATCTACTCCCATGTTCACACCTCACAGGTAATTCCATTATCAGTAATCCTGAATCTCGTGCTGCGCCCCTCTATTATGGAACGGTGCTTGTCCACTGTTAATGTTCTAGTTCCATCTTTAAACTTTTCTACTCTGTAGATTGCCTTCATTGCATGGTCTATGAAGAAGCCTCCGAAGGGCTCCAGCGAATTATTATTTACATCCTCATATATCTGATTTGTTATGAGGACCGGTATTTTATATTTTACTGCTATCCCAGAAAGGATGTTTAACTGTTTTTCATATCCTTCCATTCTAGCAGAAGGATCCTTTCCTGCCTCCATTCTGAAAAAATTTGTGAATGAATCCACAACCATTATCCCCATGCTATGCCTCGAATCACGCTTTTCCCCAATAAGTTTATCTGACTTGATAAGTGCAAGATACTGGTCATCAAGGGATCTAACCCTGTATATATTCATGTACGACAAATATTCTGTGCAGTTTTTGGATATGCTCAGAAAGCGCTCAGTTGAAAAACCTTCGGTATCAACATAAACAACAGAAAGCCCATTCTTCAACACTGACAGTGAATAAATCATTCCAAGGTTGGACTTGCCGGCACCTCCCTCCCCGTACAATTCAGTTATAATTCCAGGTTCAATCCCTCCATCCATCAATGTGTCAAGGCAATCATAACCTGAAGAAATTTTCTGAATTGAATCGTTAAGACTGATTTTTTCCATTTAATTACTGTATCACATAATATAATAAAATGTTTCTAAAAAATAGTTATCACCCACTAGCCGGAATTAGAATATTTTAAATAAAACCTTTGATTAAAGTTCTGATGTTCATTATTTTCGTATTTTCGGTCCATTTTTCATTGATATAGTACTTTAATAAATTATTTATAATTAATACAGATACAAGCGAAATGGCAAATATATATCTGGCTATCGGTGTTATTTTTCTCATAATGTCAGCATTATCCTTTGCCATAGGGCTCTATTTCCTGGGAATACCGTTACTGATTGTCTTTATAGTTTTAATGGGCCTTTATTATAAAACTTCAGCGCTGCATGTCAATAAAAGGGTTTCCAGCATAACCTATGATGGAATAGTTAAAACAGGTGTTTCTAAAATAGAAAAGGGGACGTTTTACGTTGAAAAGGATAAATTCATTGCAATTATGAATAAAATCGGAGACCTCATTTCCTCCCAGGGTAGCATGCCAGAGTTCGGAATTGATGCCCTTTACATACAATTCAACAGACAGGACAGGGCAGAAAAGCTTGCAGACCTCATAAACGAAAGAGGCGTTAAAGCTTCTGCAGCCCAGGAAAGGTTTATGTGGAAGGTCAAGATCGATTTTAATGAATAATATGTCAAATAAGGTCAGGGAAAATTTAACTTAAATGCTGTAATTATATGTTATGAAGGATTATGTACACGCTACCTTTGCATCTACAGGGTCCTGGATAGGAAATATATATGATTTGACACTTGTAACTTATATATATGCCGAACTTGAAAAATCCTATCATATAGGACTGGGTGTGGTATCACTGCTTTTCGCTCTCGGATTAATCGGCAGATTCTTCGGAGGGCTATATTTAGGATCTCTTACAGATAAAATCGGGGCGAGGCGTGTTATGGCTTTGAGCACAGCAGGATACGCAATATTTGCAGGTATCATGGCTTTTTCTCCTGACGTTTTTATACTCTTTTCTGCAAGATTCGTGCAGGGAGTATTTATGGGAGGTGAATGGACATCCGGTACTGTTCTAGGCTACGAATTTTCACCTGCAGATATAAGGTCTACAATATTCGGAGTAATACAGAGTGGTTATGGCATAGGCTATGCACTCACAGGCGTTGCATACATTTTATTTCTTCCAACTATCGGGGCAACCTGGAGGATTTTCCTCATTACGGGAACCATCCCATTAATTATTGCACCATATACTATAATGAGGCTCCCTTCAGATAAAAGTACCATAAAAAAGGCTACGCATAAAATACATCTCATGAATTATAAAATTCCATTGATTAAATCCATGATCATGATGTCCGGATACTTCTCTGCATATTTTGCCATATTATCGTTTTACCCAACTGTGGCACCATCATTCGGGCTTCCCGGATCAATTGTTGGGGTTGTGATGATCGCTTCAAGCATTACTGTAGCCATAGGATTTCTAATCTTCGGAAGGCTTTCAAATAACTTCAGAAAGAAGCATCTGATCATGGCAGGTTCTTTGATTGCTTTAGTATTTTCATGGGTTGCAATGCCATATTTTGTACTGCTCAGGCCATTTGCCATCCCGGGAATGATCATCTTCACTCTCGGTGTCGGATCCATGCCGGTTATACCCCTACTTCTCATGGACAGGATTGACCCTGCTGTTAGGGGCCTTATATCCGGTATATCATATAATTTTGGTGCACTTTTCGGTGGACTCATATCGGTGCTTCTCGGAGTGGTCGGGGGGATTGTAGGATATAAAGGACTAATATTCATCATTGACATGACAACTCTTATATGCCTCTTATCAGTTTTTGCTGTGAGCGTAAGCATAAAAAAGAAAGGAGAATCGGCATCCTATCTATCAGGGCTGTCAGAAAATACTATAAAATAATATGTAATAGAAAAAATAATATGCTATTTTTATCTACTCTATTATGAATTTTCTTGACGAATTAAAAAATTTAAAGGAACAGATAAAATCTACAGATAAATTCAATGTGGATTTTAACTTTGATAATATTGTAATTTCTGGAATGGGTGGATCAGGCATAGTGGGAAATATCTTCCAGGAATACTATACAGAACGTCCGGTAATTCCAATAGGTGATTATGGGATCCCTTCGTTTGTAGATGAAAAAACACTTTTTATTGCCATAAGTTACTCCGGGAATACTGAGGAGACAATCAATAATGTAGAGGAGGCCAAGAAGAAAGGTGCACACGTTATGGCAATTACATCCGGTGGGAAACTCGAAACTATGGTTGAAAATTCGATAATAATACCATCGGGGATCCAGCCAAGATCGGCGCTGGGGTATATGATCATGCCACTGTACAACACCTTTTCCCCGTTTAAAGATGATACAATTTCCTCTACCTACGATGTTCTCAACGATATGGATAAAAATCATGGTGAAATGAAAGCAGAAGCATTCAAAATTTATGAGAATAGCTCAATTCCGATTATATATGGCTCAAAACCCTTCAAATCAGTAGCATACAGGTGGAAAACCCAGTTCAATGAAAATGCAAAAACATTTGCATTCTACAGTTATTTCCCGGAATTAAATCATAATGATACAATGCCCTTGAAATCCGCCTACAGAAGGTCTGAATATCTATTTTATGCATTTGAATCGGATAATACAAGGATCAACCAGAGGATAAAAATAACACAGGATATAACAGGGGAACAGTTCTCTGTGATTAAATCCCCATCAAACGATTACCTTGTGAAATTATTTTACCTGCTCCATTATGCTGATTATCTGACGTATGAGCTTGCATTGGTCAGGAACGTGGATCCAACTGATGTATCCACAATAGAGGAACTCAAGGCAAAATTAAACTAACTTATTCAAATTCACGAGGTCGGCGATGTTATTTCTTTCGAACTTTCCACTATAATTGATCCTCCGGGTGGAAGTATTGCCTCTATCTCTGATTTGTCCATATCAAGTATTTTCGCGATTTTCTCTGCAGCTGTGGATCTCTTTTCATTTCCGGGTTTAATTATAACATACTTTTCTGATTCTATTTTAGTTTCCGCGGGGGATATCATGGGTAGTGTATTTCCCTTATAATCGATCAATGAGACTTTTAGCTGGAGGGGGAGATTCAGCA
>JAJZZW010000101.1 GCA_021797385.1 Thermoplasmata archaeon
GTGATGAGTGCTTTAATAAATTCAAGAAAGGATGCTATAGTGATCAGGGAAAACTGTGGATTTTTCAGAAGTTTAGCCTCGATAACCGGATTCTTGATCTGTATGTAAATAAATACGGGAAATACCGCCACCGCAATTATAAGATAATATGTATTTATCAGCGCTATTCCCAGTACAAGCGGAATAATGAAAATTGCCATAGAAAGTGCAGATTTATATTTCAATGGCAACTTTACCGGTTTGCTATTCTTGATAATCCTGGATCCTACAAATATTGCCGCAATTCCTATAGGGACATTAATTAAAAATATATACCGCCAGTTTATGGCAACAAGGAATCCACCCAGCACCGGGCCTGTTACGGTACCGATTGACCATGCTATGGAATTCAACCCTATTGCCTTCCCACGTTCACCTTTTTTGAAAGCACCCAGGATAATGGGTATATCAGAAGAAGTCATTATTCCTGCGCCGATTCCTTCGGCAAACCTGAAAATTATAACAGAGAAGATATTCAATGAAATGGCTATGATGAATGATGATACGGTAAATATTGAAAAACCAATTATATAAAAATTTCTATTTCCGATTCTTTTTGTAATTTCAATAGCAGGAACCAGCATAACGGTTGTTGAAATCAGATATGCCGTCACAACAATTGTAAGATAAGAAATGCCTGAATGGAATGTCGCCCCCATGGCAGGCAATGCAAGATACACAATTGTGGAATCTATGGCAGCCATCAAAGTACTTAAAGTTGTTACTGCAAGGACTCCGTATTTGTGTTCCATTATTCAGGATGTTTCAATGCTATAAATTGATTTTTAGCTTACCTATGGGGCTTTCTTTCCAGAGAAAGATCCCTCTCCTTTTTTATGTATATATTCTCCTTTCCCAGGATATTATATACCTCAGAATCCATTGCTATTTCAACATTCCCGTTGATAAAATAAAGCATTTCACTATCATTGCAGTGCTTCTTTATCTTCATTGATATGCCATGCACAACCTCGCACAGACCGGAATCACATGAAATAGTTTCATTATAACTTCTCAAAATTAGGGTTTTATTCATCAATAACTTCCCCAGGGAATCCTGGATTTCGACCATACCTGAATTAACACTGAACATTATCATTATAAGGACCAGCTACTTTTAATTTGGATACCGTATAATATAAAAGAATAAATAGTTGTTGCCTTTCCCGTTATCAGGCATGGGTCATGGTATTTATTTTCTACAGGTTAATCTTTTAATAGGAATTTTATATGTGTTTATATGATTACCGTTTACAGCCCTGTCAGAATAAGCTTTGCCGGCGGGGGGACAGACATAAGCCCCTTCCCCGAAAAATACGGAGGTGCAGTTTTCAACACAACTATAGATCGAGGAATAATGATTCGTTATGTGGATGACGGGGGAACACTTGAAATATCATCCAGGGACTTTCTGAAAACTTCTCTTATATCATCCGATAATACATCCATGGAGAATCAAATAATAAAATTGTTTACAGATAAAGGTATTACAACCGGCAGGTTGATTATGAACAGTGATGTTCCACCCGGGTCCGGGCTTGGTTCAAGTTCGGCTCTGCTCAATGGAGTATTAAAAACAATAAATATTATCAATGTGGAGAAAAAAAAGGAGAGTGAACTCAAACCAATGGAACTTGCAAAGCTATCATATATCACAGAAAAAGAAAAATTCAATATAATCCTGGGAAAACAGGACCCATATGCTATAGCGGTAGGCGGGCTGAAGTATATGGAATTCAGCAGTTCTGATCCAGAAATGCAGATATTCGATATTAACACAGAATTTGTACATGAACTTGAAAGTTCTATGCTACTTGTATATACAGGAAATACAAGGGAAAGCTCAAAATCGCTCCAGGAACAGGCAATCAAATCTGCACTGGGCGATGAAGAAACCATGGATAAGTTGAAATCACTGAAAAACCTGGCATTCCGGATGAAGCAGGAAACGATCTCAGAAGATCGCAATGCAATCTGTGATATTATCAATAAGGGATGGGAGATCAAAAAAACCCTTGGAAGCAATGTATCAAATGAAAGGATAGACTATATGATAAATTATGCATTTGCTCATGGAGCCAGATCAGCCAAGCTTCTGGGAGGTGGTTCCGAAGGCTTTATCCTGGTTATGACAGAACCGGAAAATATTGATGAACTTCAGAGTAAAATGAGGGAAAAATCTAAATTTGTTATCAGGTTAAAATTTGATGGAAAGGGAACAAGGATAATAAATAATTATATTGACAGCGATATTTAGTTGTTTATTTCGCATGGTGGTAGCATAGATACAGTCCTGTTACAGAGGACCAGGATGAAAGCAGAATGGCTTCAGCCATCTCTGTAACGGAAAGCCCGATCCTGATATCTATATATTTGAACAGTACGAATATGCCGAAGATTATGGTAATCAGAGATAAAACTCCTGAAATAAATCCATAATAACTGATAAATGGCCTTATCCTGTAAAAGCTGAATAATATTATTCCCAGGGGTGTGAGTATGAAGTATATAATCGCTATTGCCAGATGAAGATTCCCAAAATTCTCATTGAAAATTCCTATAAAGAATAAAGAGACAGAACCCGTCATTATCAATCCTATAGAGAGAAATTTCACTGCTAGCTCCCTGTAAAGCAGCAAGGCAAAGATGAACACCGAAATTCCACCTATCATAACAGCAGAATCAAAAATAAAATAATACCTGTGGATTCCCAGACTGCTCAGAGAATTGGCATACCATGAAAAGTACGGTGAAATACTGATATCAAGGAATATCAGGAGGATGGTAATCACCGGGCCGATAAACCCGATCATAAATTTCTTATCACGCATAGGGTATCAGGATAAAAATGCTCAAAAATCTTTTTATTTAAACAAAAGTTGCTATTTATAACAGAGACTCTTTTATTTCCTTTATTGCCTCATCCCTGCCCGCATATCCATGGAATGTCATAAATTTCCCTTTTTCCAGTTCCTTATAGTGCTGGAAGAAGTGCTTTATCTTGTCCTTTAAAGGGTCTCCGAAGCTATTTATATCCTTAATCGAAGCAGACATGGCATCAACCTTTTCCACTGGCACTGCCATTACCTTATTATCTGATCCCTCCTCATCACTCATCTGTGCGATTCCAACGGCCCTGCATTTAACTATAGTCCCGGAAGGAATCGGTACAGAAGCTATAACAAGAACATCCAGTGGGTCTCCATCTTTCCCCTGGGTATTCAGTATGAATCCGTAATTTGTTGGATACACCATGGATGTGAACAGTATCCTGTCCAGAACTATATTGTCTACTTCTGGCTTGTATTCGAGCTTTGAGCTGGTTCCCTGTGGAATTTCTATAAAGGCATAAAACGTTTCCGGGAAATCCTCTGTCTGTACATTAAATTTCATGGGCGTATATAACTTATATCTTAAAAAGATTTTTCATGGAATAGTATGTCATAAAAATAAATTTTATATAAAGTTAATAATAATTCTTTGATGATTATCCGGCACCCTTCAGAAAGTTCCACAGGATATCTAGCCATTCCAGTTTAGAACTGGCTATATAATAAGGATTAAATATAGATTATTTATATATTTCTTATGAACGATATTGATTCAATGTACGGATATAATCATGATCTTCTGTTTGATCAGGTGAAACGGATATTATTCGGATCAGGGCAATCTCAGCTTGCAGGCCAGCAGTTAAAAGCAATGGGCGGTAAGAATACTATTATTGTTACAGATCCGAATGTTTACAAATTCGGCCTTTTAGAAAAAATACTGGAATCACTTTCAAAAAATTCCATAAAATACGAAATATATGATAAGATTTCGAATGAGCCGAATATGGAGAATATTGTGAACGCTGTGGAATTTGCCAGATCAAATGGCAAGTTTGATTCTGTACTGGCAGTTGGCGGTGGCAGCGTGCTTGATACAAGCAAAATGGTTGCCTCAATGGTTACAAACCCGGGCGAACCTGCTGAATACCTCACACCTGTTGAGGATAAATTCAGGAACCCAGGTCTTCCAAAAATACTCGTACCCACCACAGGCGGAACCGGAAGCGAAGTTTCAAACATGTCGGTGGTAATAAACAGGGAATCCATGTATAAAACATGGGCTGCAAGCAGCAATCTTCTTGCAGATACAGCAATAGTGGATCCGGTGTTGAATGCCAGTGCACCTCCCAGGACCACTGCAGCCAGTGGAATGGATGCACTGGCGCATAACGTGGAAGGGTTGATCAGCAAGGAAGCCAACCCTATCTCAGATGGTATAGCAACCAAGGCTGCGTCGCTCATATACAGGAATTTGAGGACCGCATATAATGACCCTGGAAATATCCAGGCAAGATCGGCAATGTCCATGGGTGCCATGCTTGGCGGTATGGTGATAACATTCCCGTGGGTAGCAGGACCATCAATACTCGGACACTGTTTAGGTGAAGCATTCGGCCCGAAATACGGTGCAATACATGGAGTTGCTGTGGGGATGGCACTGCCATACATTCTGGATTTCAACATATCTGCCGCATATAACAAAATCGGTTCTCTGGCAAGAATATTTAACATTCCCCATAAGGGTGAATCCGCCAGGGAAATTGCATCCAAAATCCCTCCGGCAATAATACAGATGCTGAAGGATCTGGAAATGCCAACGACACTAAAAGAGATTAATTTCCCGAAGGCAGATATTGCTACATTTGCAGAATATATATACTCTTCAAGGCAAAAACTCTATGATCTGCCCAGATTCAATCCCCGAAGACTGACTATGGAAAATTCCCTGAAATTAATAACAAACATGTATGATGGAACACTGGAAAATTGAAAATGGTGAAAATATGGAAAACTATAAAATGTATATAAATGGAAAATGGGTAAATTCATCCAGCGGCAAGCTTCTGGATGTAAGAAATCCTTCAACTGATGAAATTATTGCAAGAGTGCCCTCCGCCTCTGAGCAGGACGTAAATATGGCAATAGAGGCTGCAAGAAATTCTTTTGATTCTGGGGTATGGAGCAAACTCCCGCCTGCAGATAGATCCAATGCGCTTTTGAAAATAGCAGATCTTCTGGAAAAGAACCAGGAAGAATTTGTCAAACTGGAAACCGAAAATTCCGGCAAGAGTGTCAAGCAGATATCAGGATATGATATACCATACACCATAGATAATATCAGATTTATTGCAGGTGCCTGCAGAACCCTTGAGGGAAAGGCCATGGCAGAATATGTTGCGGATGGTACGAGCGCAATAAGACGTGAACCCATCGGTGCTGTTGGTGTAATAACCCCCTGGAATTACCCGCTGATGATGGTCATATGGCGCGCTTTTCCTGCCATAGCAATGGGTAACTCTGTTGTTGTTAAACCCGCAAGCTATACCCCTGTTACATCCCTGAAGCTCGCTGAACTGGTAGAGCGGGCGGGGGTCCCTCCGGGGGTATTCAACGTGATTACCGGCCCCGGCAGCTCTGTTGGAGAACAGATGGCCAAAAGCAATAAGCTTGACATGATAGCATTTACCGGCAGTACGGAAGTAGGTAAAAGGCTCTCGGAACTGGGGTCATCAACCCTCAAAAAGGTTTCCCTTGAACTGGGGGGCAAGGCACCATTCATAGTTTTCAGGGATGCCAACATTGATGCTGCGGTGGAAAGCGCCATAGTGGGTGGTTTGGTCAACAATGGCCAGGACTGTGCAAATTCAACAAGATATTACATTCAGGAGGAAGTTTTTGATAAATTTGTAAATAGATTAAAGGAAAGAATCAGCCAGATTAAAATAGGAGACCCGGAAAACCCGGATACGGATATGGGCCCCCTGATTTCAGAGGCTCAGAGAACCCGTGTAGAGGGATATATTAAAAAAGGAATTGAAGAGGGTGGAAAACTTCTTTCCGGCGGAAACAGGCCTAAAATCAGCGGCCATGAACACGGATATTATATTGATCCTGCCCTGATATATACAGAAAACGAATCTTCTGCCATTGTTAAGGAAGAAATTTTCGGCCCTGTATTTACTATACTGAAGTTCCGGGATTATGATGATGTAATCCGGAGAAGCAATGATGTTACATACGGACTGGGTTCATCGGTCTGGACATCTGATATTACCACTGCTATGAAAGCAACCAGGGACCTGAGATTCGGCACCGTATGGGTCAACGAGCATGTTGTGGTTCCATCAGAGATGCCATGGGCAGGATATAAACAGAGTGGTCATGGAGCGTCGCTTTCACCATATTCGCTGGACGAGTTTACCTATATAAAGCATGTATATTTTGACATAACAGGCAAGGTGAGAAAGGACTGGTATGATCAGATTTTCAGGGGATAAATAATTTAAAAATTTATCAATCTTCCGTGATTACCTCAGAAAAGTCCTCACCTCCTGCCTGCATTAAATTCTTTCTTTTATTTTTATACAGGTACAATCCAAATATGAATGAACCCAGAACCCATAAAGCCGCCAGTATTGGTGATAATATATATGGCCATGTAAGCTCATCGAATGCAAATATTATAATCGGAATCAGAACAACAAATGAAATCAAGGGTATGACCATATCTTTCAATAAGCTATATTCAATTTTTCTATCCTTTCTTGCATATCGTACATAGGCAAGACTTGACATGGCATGTGCTGTGACCAGCCCGATTCCTGCCATGGCCCCTGTTATTATGGCGGCATCAAAGGGTCCAAAGGGGAATGATAAACCCAGTGCCACAACCAGAGCTATGATTGATACAAGCATCACTGCCCTGTAGGGTGTCCTGTATTTCTTGTGGGTGACCGCAAAATACTTGGGAAAAACTCCGTCCCTGGCCATTGCATAGATAACCCTGGACTGTACAATGGGATTTGCCACTGTATAGGCAATATAGCCATTCAGGATGAAGAACAGGAGTATTATCTCACCGGGCAGGCCGAAAAATCTATGCCATATTAGTGACTTCCTCCCCAAGCTAACGCATGGGGCTTCCCGCTTCTATGGGACTGGCTTGCCGAAAGGTATTGGTCAGTTCCTCCACGGGCATGAATTCCCCACAGTCCGTGGGTACTCTTCTTCTATGTTTGCTCTTTATTGATTTTCTTCCAATAATAAAGGTGCTGAAGAGCTTCTTGAATCCTGCAT
>JAJZZW010000102.1 GCA_021797385.1 Thermoplasmata archaeon
AAATCAACCAATGAAATAGAAAGATTGAATGAGGAAATAAGAAGGAGGATAAAAGTAGTATCATCATTCCCTGATGAGGACTCTGCAATGAAGATATTCTATCTGAAATCAATAGAGTTCAATTCCAGGCATGCATTCAGGAAGATGAACGGATACTATAAATGCAATGACGAGATTAAAGAGATGTTCAACAAGAGGTACCCTTTATAAATACACAGAATATGGTACACGATCCTAAATTTGCATTTATCAATTTGCTGGCAATATAATTTAGCATTTTTTTTGAATTTAACATAATAAATATTACAAATAGGAGGATGGCGTAATATAGAGAAACATACAGCAAATTATTTAGAAGGGACGAGATAACAGATACAAAAAATGCTAATAAAAGCAGGATAAATAACGGAATTAGCCTCACCAGATTTTCACCGCTATTCACAAAATTCACAATGTTATCAAAATCGGTTATCTGAATTGGCGCTATCATTGTGGTTGAGAATATGAGTGTGGCAGCCAGTATGGCAGGCATGGTCAGCGAATACAGGAATATCATAATATTTAATGTGTTATAATAGAAAATTAGAACCAGAAAAGATAATAAAACAAAAGGAAGTACAGATATAAATACCGATAAGATTATTGACAGAATAAAATTTTTAACGTATTTGTGTGCATTCATGGATGTGAGAGATAACCATGGACGTTCCATAAATACAGGCCACTGGGATATCGATATTGCAAAGATAGTTCCCGGTAAAAACCCTACATATATATCTATTGCCAGAAGTATGAATGTATTATAGAATTCAACATTCAAAATAAAATATATTATACCAATAATTGTGAACATTACAAGGCTCCTGTATACATTTGTTCTGATGGTGTGTATTTTTGCGTCTGAAATTCGTTTATAAACGTAAATGGTATTTATAAAAAAGGTATTTTTCATATAAATAGCCTTTATTGGTGTACCGGAAATGTCCTGGGTTCTTATATTATTAGAAATTTTATCTTCCCTATAATGCAAATTAAATTTATTTGCATTTTTTATTATATATACGAATGTAATCAGGAACATCATAGCAGTTAACAATATGCCTGTTGTTTCATTTCCATAGAATATTGATGTTATGCTGTATCTAAAACCAATAAATGCAGGGTTAATTAAAAATATAAAAAATAATAGAGGAATAATCATTCTAATTTTTATCATATATTTATCGATAATTCCAATGTTGATGCATGTCAAGAATAATAATATAATATATGGTACTAACAAAAGAATTAAACGTGAATTTATTGATAATGAAAAGAATATAATAAAAAGTACTATAAAAAAATAAAGTATTAAAAAATTATATACATAATACGATATAAGCATCTCACTATTTTTCAGTGGGATATCCAATAAAAAATCATTGTCGGATTTATTAATGTTAAACCCTGAAAATATAATAATAAGCAATGAAATAATTGAAACCGCTACTGTTGCCAGCCGGCTTTGATGTAAATTGGCACCAGTCAAATAAACTGTACCAATGAACGGAAAAATCATGAATGTGAAAATGAGAACTGCTACCCAGTAAATAATGGGAATTTTTGTTTTTAAAATTAACTTCATCAGTGTGTATTTCATAACATCATCCTTGCGATAACGTTTTCAATTGTCTCGTTTTCTGACCTTTCCGATTCTATTTCGGACAGCTTCCCTCTAAATATTATATTCCCATTATTTATCATTATTATATTTTCTGTAAAATTTTGAGCAATAGACATTACATGGGTGGATACCAGGAATGTTGAATTCATTGTTTTAAAATATCTTATGATTTTTTCCTGTGTTGGAATGTCGATATAATTGAATGGCTCGTCCAGCAGGACTATTTCGGGATTATGTATTATGGACAATGCTAAGGACAATCTCTGCTTTGTTCCTCTTGATAGGTTTGAAACCATTGAATTTAAATAATAATCAAGACCCAATAAATCCACTAACAATGAAATTCTGTTGCGGAGATCCTGAACCTGCCGCAATGAACCGATATACAGAAAATTTTCCTTTACCGTCAAATTTATGTATGGTAGGGCTTCCTCTGCAAGGTATCCGGTTATTCTTTTGGCTTCATCAGAACCGGGCTTATTTCCTTTTATCGATACATTACCAGAATCAGCATTTATAAGCCCAGAAATAATTTTTAATATTGTGCTTTTTCCGGCTCCATTTGGACCTATTAACGAATAGGCCGCATTGCATTCCAGGGAAAAAGATATATTGTTCAACGCGAATTTATTTCCATATTTCTTTGTGACAGAATCAAAATTAATGCAGGACATAAATTATCAATGTTGAATTGATGATAAAAAGTTTACCTTTAAATTCAGGTATAACTATTTTTCAAAAATTAATTCAACATATTTTAAGGATTGCATATCAGTGTTCCTTCCATAATTGATTGTGCATGTTCCAGAAATACACAGTTAACGCAATTTCCTGTTCAATATTATCAGACTCTAGAGGCCTTATTAACTCACCGACCATTTCATTTAACTAGGAGAAGCATATTTCAATATTCTGTTATCAATGTTAATTTACAGCCAAACAGTATCAAAAACTATAATTTATAAACATTCATTTTATTATATTATAATGCCTGCCAACTTAATAGAAATTATACTAACCGCTGAAAAACCATCATGTGGGGTTTTAAAGAAACTTTCAACGGTTAACATTAGCGCTAGAATATTCCAGATAAATCCGGGAATAGAATATACAAACCATCTCATGGGAATTGAGAATTACTATAAAAATAGGGAAATTCTAAGGGATGATAATATAACAGTGTATAAAAATCAGAGGGATAAAACATGGATGGAAACAAAAAGCTGTGAAATATGCAGAGCATCAGCAGTCTCCGGTGCCATGATCATATCCGTAAAAATTTTTGAGAACCAGAAAGTACAGTATAAAATTCTCTTAAAAAATAGAAATTCATTAAAGAATTTACAGGAAAACATTACCGGAATAAAATATAGTTATTATGAGGCCGATGGACATTTGCCGGGGGAATTAACATTGAGGCAGAAGGAAACATTATACATGGCATATTCAAAAGGCTATTTTGATTTTAACAGGAGGATAGGCCTTGATGGAATAGCGCAGGAAATGGGTATAAGCAAAAAATCTGTACAGGCCACATTGAGACGTGGCATAGAAAAGATAATAGAGGAATACGTTTTTAATAATCTATAAATGCATTACACATGTGATATGCCTATTTTTAATATTACGGAATAATAAGTGATATGATAGAAATGGGATACGAATTTAAATGCAAGGATATAGGGATGGATTGTGGATTTGACGTAAAGGCTGACTCTGTGGACGAGTTAATACCGGTTATACAGGCACATGCAAAAAATGCACATGGAATAAACGAAATAACCCCAGAACTGTTTGAGAAGGTTAAATCTGCAATAAAAGAATATTAAATAATTTTTTATTTTTTGACTCTTGATTATGATATTTATTGTTTCAATATCTACTGATATTCTAGCTACTGTGTAGGACTTAATTCTATCAATTGGTATTCCATATTATTGTTGTTGATCGATGTTGCGTTGCTTAACATCTTTCAATAAATAACCTTATCAGCATACTAATCATTATGATATTAACTTTGATTTTCCATGAATTCGCACTTTTTAGGATAGAAGAAAAACGCAATTTCTGGCTCATAAGTGGTCGATGAACCAGGGCTATCCTCTCTCGAAAAATTTCTTTTTACGATAACTTATTATATAGCAGAATAATATATTAATGATAATTATGAAGTTTATGAAGCATAATTCATCCAGCGGATCAGGTATTCTGGAATTCCTTTTAAATGAAAAATATAACATAAGCGCTGTGCTGGTGTTTATTACATTTTTCTTGGTTATCAGTCCTCTGCTGCCGGGAGTAACGTGGTTTAAGCTTGGAGATTTTACCCTGGACATGATTAATTTCTACCATACAGTTATGATACCCTTCGCTTTTCTCCTCATACTATATACAACTTCACTCCTAGACCTTGAGAATTTTACAAAAAAGGCAGTAAATCTCAGTACATATCCCGTATTAATTTTCACACTCCTCGGAATGATTTTCTTTTATCCTGCATCCACGCAGAATGCTGATTATGTTCTTCAGGCGATAAGAGATATATGGATGGTACTCATTGCTTTAATATTCCTTGTTTCCCTTATTATTTTACCATTTAGGAAAAAAGAGAAATTCAAGTCAATATGGGGAGCTTATATCCTCATTGTTTTTTCAACGTTATCAGCAGGAATTGCAGCAGTTATGGGTATGGTGCTGGAATACGGGAATCTTTTTGGATATTCGTCATTACCATTCTTCAACCACTATGTCACACAATGGGGTGGTCTTCAAACCTTCCTTGGCAATCTTGTAACGTCCCACTCACATGAAATGCTGCCGGCAGTGATGGGTGGAATAGTAGCTATAGCTGCAGTGAGTTTTGGTTATGAAAAACTAAATTCGTGGCAGAGGAATATAGTTAATGCAGGAATGATTATTGCGGTTTTTGGAACCTTATCAATGACTTATCTTTACCTGATATCATCTTTCGGAACGTATATTATACCCACAATTGCCCCGTACGGACCTGGAGGTATGGATGGGCTTGCTCTGGACGATAGTCAAACCGGAATAGTTGGATGGGGGGCTTTGATATCTATTATAGGTCTTTATTACATACTCTCTTCAAAAAGAACTGAAAGACTCACACAGATAGCAGAAATGTTCACATGGATAGTTACAATGGCAGTAATGATCGGTTTAGGATATTCTATGGAATTCAATGAGGCATACTACGGTTTCGGAAGCCCGGGCGTACCACCAAACGGAGGACCAGGATACCTATATGATATGGCATTCACAAATGGACATCTTCTCTTCGTATTTTTCCTGATGCCTTTACTTGCAGGGATTATACTTGTGTTTATGCATTACGTATCCGGAATGGAAATAGAAAGGAAATCTGTACTTTACTTTATATTCGCAGGAACGATAATAGGAGCGTTCGGGGTTCTAACCTATACTCTTACATTAATATGGATTCCTGAGGCCATAGGTTTAGCTCTAATTATTATTGCAGTATTTCTGATGTCTATAGTGTTCATAAGTTCCCTGCGCAAAAGCAAAGATCCAGTAGATCAGAATAATAAGCCCGTATAAGGATTGTCTCATCTCCTTGTTGTCTGAGCTTATTTCTTAAATTTTTAAATGGAAATTTTTCAGAAACTCTATAATGGAAAAGACCGGGTTCTATTAAGATTTTGCTATACTTTAATATCTTCTTTATTATGAATCTGTATGAAGCTAGTTGAAATGGTTCCGAACTTCAGCGATGGAAGAAATAGGAGTATCATAACCTTTCTTGAAAATGCGGTAAAGGAAACGCGGAACGTTAAATTACTGGACACAGAAATGGATTATGACCATAACAGAAGTGTTATCACTGTTGTTGCACCCTTGAAAATGTTGTTTATATTGAATTATTAAGACTAAAAAGGAGGATTCCCGGGATAGACATATTCTATTTCAGTGAAAATTTTGAAATTGATTTTATAATAACTAGAAATAATATCACTGTTTTAACAAGAGGTTTATATTTACACATAATATTGTACACAACCTTTCCCCAAACCTTCCTTTTATTCTAGAGAAGTATAATTCAACATTTCATCTTATGCTGTAATTATTATTAACTCTAATAATCCTTCATTGAATCTTTTAGTAACGTTCTGACTGCAGCTGCCTGAATGAAATTCCCCCAATTTCCTTAGCTTTGCCAAATATAATATTCCTATCCCTGGAATCTTATAAGGCCTTCCGCTTTTACTGTAATTATTGTCTTCCTAGGGTTACGTCCATCAGTTGAATGCACTGTAATCAAGAAAATTATTCATGGCAAGTATATATTTTTCTAAGTAACCATTCCTGTAATTGTAATATTGATATATTCTTATATTTCTATCTGATCTAAAACTGATTGGTTTAGTGTCAGAAAAAAACGATCAATTCCCCCGATTTAACTATATAGGGATTTACAATGAATCAAAATTTATTATAAAATGAATTATCCAACTTATTCCTATGCAAAACCTATACTTAACATTTCTTTAAAATATAACAATATTTAGATAATCGAACGGTAATAAGTTGTTAACATTACAACATGATGTATTATTAATTTTTATAGATATATGCATTTAATTTGGTATGGACTCGGAATTGGATAAGCCATTATTGGTGGAAAGACGTAGAAATATACTACTTCTAAAGATTAACCGGGAGAACAGGCTGAATGCTCTAAACACTGGTTTATATGAAGCAATATACACAAAACTCGTGGAAGCTAATGATAATCCAGAAATAAATGCAATAGTTATAACAGGTGGAAGCAGATCATTCTGTGCAGGCGCGGATGTAAGTGAATTTGCAACGTTCAACAAATGGCAGGAATTTTATCGTTTTGAACTGAAAGCAAAGGCAGTGTACGATTTCATTGAGAACATGGAAAAAATAGTAATAGCTGCAGTTGATGGCTATGTACTTGGTGGTGGTCTGGAACTTGCACTTTCAACAGATATAGTAATCTCAAGTGAGGATGCCATTTTTGGCTTTCCTGAAGTTCACCTTGGCATGATTCCTGGTACAGGTGGTTCTCAAAAGTTGCCCCGAATAGCTGGTAAGTACAATGCAAAATATTACATGATGACAGGAAAATTTTTTGACGCAGAACGTGCCTTTGATCTTGGAATAGTTTCAGAAATAGTTCAGCGCAATAAATTGATACCACGAACGCTAGACTTACTTGGTGAAATTTTTAAAAATCCTGCCCAGGCCAGCTTTAATATTAAAAGGGCTATAAATACGGGTATGGATATGCCTGTCTCGGCCGCTCTCAAATTTGAGCAGGAGATAAATAATAGCATCTTTGAGTCCAGAGAGATACAGGAAAAGATAGGTAAATTTAAAAAGAAGGAGGTTAAAAGATGAATAGCAAAAAGGTAGAGAATATGGAAATTCG
>JAJZZW010000103.1 GCA_021797385.1 Thermoplasmata archaeon
TATTTCTAGTACACAATGAAACATCCAATGGAACCGCAATAAGGGATATGTCAGAGATCATAAAAATAGTCAAAAGCAAGGGTGCAAAGCTTTTAATCGATGATGTTTCCGGATTCGGTGGTTATTCCATGGATATGAAAGGAATTTATGCCATGGTAACAGGAAGCCAGAAAAATATTGCAGCAATACCCGGTATAGGAATAATATTCCTGTCCAGAGAGGCCTGCAATGATATGTGGGACACTGATTCTGTATCTGCTCCTTTCTACCTTGATCTGAAAACTTCATTAAAATTCCTTGACAAAAATGAAACCGCATACACACCGTCAACCGGAGCATTTATGTCGCTGAATCTTGCTCTGAAAATATTGGACAAAGAAGGATTCTCCAATCGTATAAAAAGGATAGAATCATCCTCGGAATTTGTGAGGAAACAGTTTATAGAAAATGGTGTACAGATATTTGGGAACAGCGACATATACTCAAATACTGTGGTGTGTTTTTATAACAGGGATGCAGAAATGATTAAAAAGCTCCTTGCTTCCGGCATTGCAGTATCAAAAGGTATGGGTCCAATATCCGAAAATACAATCAGAATCGGAACAATGGGAGTTATAAATAACTTTTACATATCAAAATTCTTGAATACATATTTCAAACTTCGCGGAATTAATAAAACCATAAATATAGATGAAATACCTGACACAACGAAACTCCCAGATTTTCTGCTAGATGATGTCAATTTAGCTTGAAACTTAGCCTTTTGTGCCCCTTTCCCTTATTTTCTATTTTTAACATTTCTATCTGTCCCACTTCATTTGTACTAGAAACATGTGTACCGCCATCGGCCTGAAAATCAAAATTCTCTATCTCTATTATCCTCACTCTAGGAAGTTTTTCTATTAGCTGCCTGCCCGGTTCAGTTCTTGAAAGTCCCGGTATCTTGAGAGCTTCGGATCTGCTTATTTCCCGCTGGAAGACCCTCAGTCCAGAATTTACAATATTCTGGGCTTTTACTATTATTTCATTAATCAGTTCTTTATCTATAATATCAAAGCTGAAATCAACCCTGGCGTGGTCATCATATATCTGCCCACCTGTAAGTAATCCGTTCTTGTAATCATTGTTTACAACACCATCTATGATATGAACTGCAGTGTGGTATCTCATGTGTATGTAACGTCTTTCCCAGTTAATTATGCCATGTACTTTATCTCCTTTATCTAAAGACACATAACCATCAGCAATATGGATAATTTCTCCATCTTCCTGCCTTACGTCTAATATATTGATATCAGTGTTTTCACTTTTCAGTATCCCTGTATCATTTGGCTGACCGCCACTAGTGGGATAAAATAATGTTCTGTCCAGAACTATGTTTCCAGCCTCAGCAGAAATCACGGTGGCATCAAATTCTTTCCCGTACATATCCGTATAATAAAGTTTTTCAGTCATCGAATTAGTAGTGTGATATCTTATATTAATATAATCTGTTGTCCATGGAGTATACAGATTTGTGCAGGAATATTTATATATTATATTTAAATATCAATTTGATAATTATGAGTTTAATAAGGGAAGAAGATGCAAAATTCCTGAGGGAAGATTTCGAGAAAAAATTAACAAACATGGTAGATTTGGTTGTGTTCACATCTGAAGATAGCAATTGTAAATATTGCAAGGATACTATTAATCTGGTTGACGAGGTAAGCGCCCTATCAGATAAGATAAACCTGGTGAAATACATATACGAAAAAGACAAGGAAATGGTTGAAAAATATCAGGTTGAAAAGTATCCTGCAACAATAGTTGCCAGACACGGTGACGAGGATGGAAGAATAATTTACTACGGTATCCCGTCTGGATACGAATTCGGTTCACTTATAGAAGACCTCGAAAACGTATCCAGTGGAGAGGCAGATGTATCAAAGAAAGCAGTTGAGCTTATATCAAAAATAGAAAAACCTGTAACCATAAAGGTTTATGTAACTCCCACTTGCCAGTACTGCCCCAAGGCTGTAATTACAGCACATAAATTTGCTCTAATGAATAAAAACATAAAGAGTGAAATGATCGAATCACTTGAATTTGACAAGGAAGCATCAGATGCAGGAGTCTCTGCAGTACCACATATAGTTATAAATGACGATGTCACTTTTCCCGGTGCATATCCTGATGACCAGTTTGCAGAATATGTGATGGAAGCATACAACCACGAAGAATAATTTTATTATTTTTTACTTAAAATAAATAGAAATTTTATATAAGAATTTAAAATACAGTAAATGCGCCATCGTAGCTCAGCATGGTAGAGCGGCTGATTTGTAATCAGCAGGTCGGGGGATCGAATCCCTCCGATGGCTTAGCTTGTAAAATTTGTTCAATATATTGTTCCTATTCCGGAATACATAGATTTTATATATTTATCATTATTAAAACGTTCCATAGAAAATTGTGACCAGTCGAATAGGGACTCCTCAGGCAATCTACCAGTTACCATATCTGCAACAATTATTCCGTAAGCAGGTGACAGTTTAAATCCATGTCCACTCAATCCTGCACAGACAAACACATTTTCCAACCCTGATTTTGATAGAGAATCAATTATCGCCTGTCCATCCGGCGACATATCGTAGAGACCAGAGATTGCGGCAACAATGGATGCGTTTCCCATACCTGGAAGTCTTTCGGTTACCCTGCTTAAATATTCCTCAATGTAGTTATCGGTTACATGGTTTTCCAAATTCTGTTTGATGTCAAACGCCTCGTGATCTATGGCAGGGTCCAGGCTTCCTATTGCAGTAAGCGTTTCACCCTCCATTTTATAGTATGCTGATTTCTGTGGGTCCCACAGTGTTGGTTTTATTCCATGGTACATTCCAGGTCTTCTTATGTATATAATATCATGTACAGACGCATATAACGGGATCAGCATGTTGTCAGCAATACCTGACGATCGAAGAAGAAAGTTAGTCCATGTGTTGGTAGCAAGTATGACCTTATCAGCACTGTATTTTTTACCATTTATCAGATAAATTGATGCGTTTTTTTCACTGCTCTCCACCTTTGACACTGCTATACCGGTATTTATCTGTGCTCCAAGTGCTTTCGCCCCGCTGGCATAGGCAGATGCAGTTGCAACAGGGTCAGCATACCCGCTTTCCTCCTCAAAAAGTATATAATCATAATCCTCAGAATTAATATCAGGAAAAAATTCTTTGACTTTTGAAATGGATATCTCCTCTTCCTTTATTCCCAGTTCAACAAGCATTTCTCTGTTCTTTCTTGCAGTTTCTGCATTGCCTCCTGTGAATGGAAATATCATGCCTGTTCTGGTAAATCCAGAATATCCGATACTATTAAAATTCTTGAATTGATTTAAAGAATAAAGTGCCATGGACGCGATCAGTTTATTGCTGTAATGTGTCCTGACAAGTGCACTTGATCTGCCGGTATTTCCTGATGCTATATTTCCACGATCGAACAGTGTTACTTTCAATCCTCTGCTTGCCAGGTTATACGCTACACTGCATCCTGTACTCCCGCCGCCAACAACAATAACAGATTCCACAGACTTATCAAAAACCATTACATTCTATTTTTAATGAATATAAAAATATTATCTGTGGAACAAATATAAGATAATTAAAATTTATAATTCAATTGAAATATGTCGTTTTTCCTATGTCTTCTTCCTTATTTTTGGACACCACATTTTCTTCATCAAATTCTATATACGATACTGAACTTACAGGAATAAGTCTCAATTTTGATTTCCCTCCAGAAGTTATTCTGAATACAAGGGAACCATCCTCGCCCAGAATTGCATATCCGAAGTATTCCCCTTCTGTTATAAGTGGCTTGTCATCTCCACTTGATGAAACAACCGTATATTTACCTCCTTTCTTAATCTCAATCATATCCATGCGTGGATATAATATTCTATGTAAAAAGGTTTATTATATCATGCCAAATGGATAATTTTTATATTATACTGAAATACTTTATTATGTACGGAAGAGTCTGTAAAATATACACATCAATTTTCTTTGATGATTTTAAACACATGAAAACGGAATTTGAAAACGGATTAAAAGATTATTCGCGCCATTATGAAATAAGATATGACCTCTTCAGGTCTCATAATACAGCAAATTTAGGGGAAATACTGGAATATCTGAATAAAAACAGTATTGATTACATATTCACATTCAGATCCAGCGAAATCAAGGAGATAAATAAAGTTTACACGGCAGCTATGGGTAATTTGCCCCCTATTGTAGATATTGATATAAAATCATTCCAGTTCAGAAGGGATTTTTTCAAGGGAACAAATTTAATGTTATCGTATCATGGTACCAATAATGACGATATCCATTATATACTGGAGGATATATCCAAGTTCAAACCAGATATATATAAAATAGCACTGACTTATACCGATAAAGGAAAATTCCTGGACGATTTAGATTATTTATATCATTATAGAATTGAAAAAAATGTTAAACTCGCATTTGTACCTATGGGGGATAACAATGGCTTTCTGAGGCTGGTCTCAGTGGGCATGGTTTCTGATTATGCCTATGCCTCTTATAAGGATAAAACTGCCCCAGGCCAGATTGAGACTCAAGAGTTTAATTCGCTTATGAACCGGTTCAAAGAAAAATATGAATAATGCCTGTTGTAATCAAATCAACAGCTATAGCCGTCAGAAGTAATCCCATTATCCTTGATATTACAATTGATCCTGTTTTCCCTATCTTCTGGAATATTGACAGTGAATATTTCAGTATAACGAATGCGAGGATTAGCACAAGAATTACAGCAGCAATTACCATTGTTCTTGAAAGTATATTTATCCCTGTCCCATTGAAATATATTATGGCAGTTGTAATAGATCCCGGGCCTGCCAACAGCGGGGTCCCTATAGGTGCAATCGCTATAGCTTCCCTGTCCGCGGAGTCCTGCTGCTCAACATTCGTAATCTTTGTCTGTGAAGTTTTACCTTGAAGCATATCAAAACCGACCTTGAAGAGCAGTATACCACCTGCTATTTCAAAATCGTAAATGCTGATTCCCAGAATATCAAAAATATAGACTCCGAGAAACATAAAACCGAAGAGCATTCCAGCCGCCATATAAACGCTTCTACGTATAACCTCTTTCCTCTCCTTCAAACTGTACCCATCGGTAAGCGTAATGAGTATCGGCACTGCACCTATGGGATTTATAATGGCAAATAGTGCCACGAAGACGGTTAAAAATAAAAGGAAAACTGTCATTTAAACACCATAATTACAATGTATTAATCTTTTTGCCCGGAGAAATTTTAAACATTTTCTGGGTATAAAATTATAAAATCCCTGCATAAATATTTCATCAAAATTTTAACAGATGTCACTGGTAAGACCTGTCCTCGCTGTAGTTATAATAATTATAATACTCACCTTTCTGCGATCCTGTAGCCTCTTCTCCTATTGCATTGGTCATACTACCATAGTATTTTTTTATTTTCTCTTCAACAGGAACGTACAATGATAGTGCTTCTTTGACATCTGATTTTTCTATTAATTTATGCCTGTTTTCAATAGACATATCTCCGGAAGCCCTGATTAATCCGCCCAGTTCCCTGAGTTTAAGTGTCAGTGCATTACTTTTGTGGTCCTCAAGTGCCCTCCTTCTCCCTTCATTGATAATTATATCGGTTGCATCAATAGCCATATTGGGTATTTTCCCGTCCATATTGATTTCCTGTGCAATAAATTGAAGGTATTTCATCCTGTTTTCCTTAGTATCTGGCATTGAGTTTTCCATTAAAATTTCATACCCATTTCCTACAATCCTCGAGCGTAGAGGGCTAAGTATGTACTGCAAATCTTGAATATTACATGCGGCAACAAGAATAAAATCTGTGGGCACATCATCAACCTTGACACTTGCTCCTGCACTCTGGGGATTTCTTCCCACGATAGGAAATTTCCTTTCCTGCATTGCAGTCAGTATGAATCTCTGTAGTTTTCCAAGATGTGTAATCTCATCAATAAATAGAACTCCTTCATGCGCCATGTGAACAGAACCTGCAACAACACGTTCATAGGGCATTGTTCCGAGCTGTGGGTGTCCTCCGTACGGATCATGCCTTACGTCGCCGAGAAGTTCGGTTTCACTTGCGCCTGTTGCCAGTACAAACGGATTTCTATCTATTGGCACAATCACCTTGCTCGGGCTTTTCTTTTCCAGCTTGCGGCGGCGCTCCAGTGTTTTTTCATCGAGTACCCTTATTTTATCGCCGTATTTTTCATATACGACTATTTCTTCCCTGTCGCCAACCTTTCTGGTCTGTGTTACTCTGTCATTGTTATTATTGACTCCAAATGCAACGCCTATTACATTGAAAACGTCATTGAATGGACCCTGAGTGTTGTTGGCTGCCTTGCTGTTATTGCAGTTAGGGCATACACTCTCTGTCGGAGAAGAATAAAAGCCACAGTGCGGACATTTATATCCTAGCCTCTGTGCAACGTTATCCGGTGCATCCTTTGGTTCTATGACCTCTCCCTCTATAGAATTCATTTCATGCTTTTCCTTCTCGATTTCGCTAATGGTTCTTACCTCCACGAAAGGCCGCTCTGGGTATGAAGGGTTATGTACCACCCTTATTTCTTCCTCTGGTCTACTGATATAAAAAGACATGGCCTGTGCTATCATGGATTTTCCAACTCCTGGAGGTCCGACAAGAAGAAGATTTCTCCTCTGTTTGGCTGCTATAAGTGCGAGCCGAACTGCCTCACCCTGACCTATGACCCTTTCCAGCGGGCTTGTTGGTATTTTAATGTATGAAGTATCTGGGTATTCGCTGTAATTTACATATGATCCCATGTAACCACCCTGATTCCATCTGGCTTTTTTGTTACATGTCCCATCTTCATGCCGTAAATAGATTTGACACCCATTGTGAAAGC
>JAJZZW010000104.1 GCA_021797385.1 Thermoplasmata archaeon
ATGAAGAGGACCGGATCCGCAATGCTCTGGCGGGAAATATACCCTGGATTCAATCTGCCTGTTGGTGTATGGTATGTAAGGGAGAATGTCAGGGAGCTCTTCAGGTCAAAACCTGAAAAGTTTGACACAGTGAACGATGCAATAAAGTATGTTTCGAAATTTACTGCTGTCGATATAAAGGCATGGAAGGCAAAATCGAATAACATGAAATATCTTGTATCAAATCTGGATTTTTACTGATACCTATGTATAATAATATAAAAATAATTGAAAGCCAGGCAAAACATGCACTGGGAAAATCAGGAATGAAGGAACTGGATTATGCCTTCAATCCTTATCTTGGATGCTTCCATGGATGCAGATACTGCTATGCCATTGATATGTCCCCGGATAATGTTGCTCAAAACTGGGGAGAAACCGTAATCGTAAGGAGAAACATGATCCCTCTGCTGGAAAGGGAGGCGAGGATTTATAAAAAGGGCATTGTGGGAATTTCGACTATTACAGATCCTTACCAGTATATCGAAATGAAATACAGGATTGTGCCTGCAGCAATAGAAATACTTTCCAGAAACGGTTTTTATATTACTATTCAGACTAAATCCCCGCTGGTTCTCAAAGATATTGATTTACTGGAAAAAAATAAAAAAAATCTGGATGTGGGAATTACGGTAACATCAATACGGCCTGAGATATCCAGGGTCATCGAGCCATATGCACCATCACCAGGGAAACGTATGGATGCACTGAAGAGGCTTTCAGAAAGGGGAATAACCACATGGCTCTACCTTGGACCATTGATACATAATATTAATGATGATATGGATGAGATTGAAAAGATCATCACATTCTGCAGTGAAAACAAAATAAGAATCATATACGATTCCTTCCAGAGCTTTAAAGGCACTTTACCTTATATGGAGGGTACAGGCTACATGAAAACTGATCCAGAATGGTGGGAACAAGTAAATAATGCTATAATAAAAACCTGTCAAAAATATGGTGTATCCTGTACACTGGAAAAAGATGAATGGAAATATGAAATTTCCAGAAAATATGGCAATTTCTTTTAGAAATAGACCACCCGGAACCAATACTTATATAGATTTCCTGCATTCTAATTACTGATAGAGATGACACAGTTCGGCATTGATTTTCAATTGAAGGTTTATATGAAGATGGATGGTGATTCAGATCTCCCTCTTTCCATAGATGAATGGAGAAATGCGGCAAGAAAGGCATTGAAGGATGGACCATGGGGATACCTGGAAGGTGCAGCTGGAAGCGAGGATACAATGATGGAGAATATCAGTGCATTTTCCCGATACAGGATAAGGCCGCGGTATCTGCACAATGTTGAGGACCGCAACCAGTCTATAACACTTTTTGGAAGAACACATGACTCACCTATCATTCTGGCACCCATAGGCGTTCAATCCATAATACATAAGGATGCTGAATATGCCAGTGCCGGTGCGGCTGCGGCAACAAATGTTCCATATATTCTCAGCACTGTTTCCTCCGTAAGCATTGAAGATATAGCAAAAAGGTACCCGGAAAGCGAAAAATGGTTCCAGCTCTATCCGGGAAGAGATGAAAATATAATGAAAAGCATGGTCAAAAGAGCAGAAAATTCCGGTTACAGTGCCATAGTGGTTACAGTTGATACAACCATGCTGGGATGGAGGGAGCAGGATCTGAACAACGCTTATCTTCCATTTTTACAGGGTGAAGGAATGGCTAACTACATAAGCGACCCTGAATTCAGGAAACGCCTGGATAAATCACCTGAAGAGGATATGAATGCAGCCATAGAGGAATTTTTGATGGTTTATGTTAATCCGGCATTTTCATGGAGTGATTTCAGAAAGATTAGGAGCTGGACGGAACTTCCGGTGATAATCAAGGGTATTTCATCATATGATGATGTCAATGCTGCAATAAAATACGGCGCCGATGGTGTGGTAATATCAAACCATGGTGGCAGGCAGGTCGACGGTGCAATCTCAACACTCGAGGCACTGGACGAGATCACAGAAAACAGGAATATAAACTGTGCAGTACTATTTGACAGTGGAATCAGGCATGGATCGGATATTGTGAAAGCCCTTGCCCTGGGCGCTGATGCAGTTCTCATAGGAAGACCGTACTGTTATGCCATGGCTGTTGCAGGTCAGAGGGGCGTGGAGCGATATATAAATGAACTCAAAGCTGAGCTTGACCTCCAGATGGCACTTTCCGGATATGGCTCCGTACCTTCTCTCAACAGGCGGATGATTTCAAAAAGATAAAATTTAAAGATAATTTTTCTATCTGGTCAGCCAGCCCGACTGTTTCCAGAAAGTTGCAAGGCCATAAAGGTTTACGAAAAATAGAACTCCGAGGCCTATAGCTCCGTACAGTATAGTTCTGAGCCTTTCCTTCGGGATATTTAATGCAATTGCGCCCACGAATATTATATCACCAACTGCCCCGAGACCATAAGTGATCTCATTTATCAGGAATCCTATGAAAAATCCTGGATGATAATGGAAAAACCGGTACATTATGAAATGTGATACCCCAGTAACGCTCAGATAATCAAGGTGCCCTATGATATGGAAGAAAAATGTTGCCCTGAAAAGAAACAGTGTGAAACCTAGAATTGGTATGAGATAGATATAGAGCATTTCGAAGGTGTATAGCTTGCCACCGTTCTTTGCAGTGCCGTCGCTCATGTTTTTGAAAAAGAAATACCATCCTCTCCTGGACCATCTTATCTGCTGATTCAGGAATTTTTTGGCTCCTTTCTGCGGCTCTGTTTCCACGGTAATGTCGTAATCTTTAACCATTTTATGCTTATTTTTGATGAGATAGCTGGTTAGAAGCATATCATCTCCGAGCATAATCTTCTTTCCCATGAGTTTTTTGTTTAGAAAATCATCAGAGAGCATGAATGGTTTGACTATATCTGTTCTATATGCTGCACATCGCCCATCCAGGACATATACATTTCCACGTCTTGACATTGATTTTGAAATCATTTCAGTTAATCTTTCTATAAATTCGGAGGCATAGGAAACTCCGGTACCGTCATTTTTGATGTGTATATTGACACCCACTCCTGCAATCCCGGTTGCGAAATATGAAAGCATACTCTTCAGGGTACCGGCCGGGATTATAGTATCACTGTCAACAAACATTACATATTTGGAAGTAACCTCCTTGATTCCTGTGACAAGCGCGTTTTTCTTTCCGCCCCTTTCAGGAATATATATGAATTTACCGCCATTTTCCTCTGTTATGCTCTTATAAGGTTCCAGGCTGGAGTCCCCAACGGCAATGAATGGCGCACCCTGCAATTTAATGGAAACTATAACCTCACGGAATACATCCACATTTTCCTTGAAAACCGGAATTACTATGGTAGCTTCAGATGTATCTATATTATCAACACGTTCCCCTTTCTTATAAAATGTGGAATAATATGTATTTATAATATAATACGTGAAAGATATTACTGTAATCGCTAACAGGGCAAGGTATATAATGATAAATTTCACACCTAATAATGATTTGCCACTAAATAAATATTATTATTACAATAAATTCAATATTGACGGAATTCGTGCATTTAATCATTTTAACCTCCATATTATTATTAATCCGGAATAACAATTTGACGGAGTCCTATCGGGATTTATAATTCCAGAAATCTATAAAAATAGGAGATTTTTAAATAGTTAATAAATTCAAATTCTATAAAAAAATAAAAAATATAAAACCAACTTATTCTTCTTTCCGGGTTTTCAACATTTTTCGGAGACCTTTTACCTCTATGCGCACATCAATGAGTACTATTAGGAGGAGGATAATGTCCATAACAGAGAATGCAAATCCCGAAAATGAAAATAGCACATTCCCCAGAATAGAGTACTGCGATGCCTGCTGATTTATCACTGTATTCATTGCGTATACATATCCGGGTTTATTCTGGGTTATGTATGTTGCATTCGTCTGGTAGGAAAATGCCTTTCCCTGGAAATTATATGAAATATTTGTATAGGGAATCGTATAAATGCCATTACCTGCCAGTTCCATGGTATAGCTGAAATTAGCCGATTGCCCCGGTGCTACTTTCATACCAGATTCACTGTATTTGCCGGATATAAGCTTCGAAGCATTGTTGCCATCATAATTTTTAACAAAGGCACCCTGGGATGCATTGAATTCTGTTAAATTATTATTATCATTATTAGTTATATGGACGGTTATTTTCACCTCATTTGATGATAGTCTGTCAACTATTGTGGAATAATACAGGTATGCAGGGAAAACTGCATTGAATGATACTGAAACGGATGATGGTGAAAATGACGATGTTCCTATTGAAGTAATAGTAGAACCGGAAGTGTTCAGGGGAGAGCTTCCTGCCAGTGTGTTATTATTTGTATATATATTGAATTTATAGTCCCCAAGGCTGCCTATCTGACCCGTACCATTGTTATAACCGATTCCCAGAAGTGAAAGCCCTGTTGATTTGAATGAAACAGATGAATCATAGTGCATCAGTGCCGATAAATTATATGTGTGTGATGTTCCGGATGAATGGAAGTACTGTTCGTAACCGAATACACCGGATGTGAAATACATACCACTGCTATTGGTTACAGATATGCCGGCAACGCTCTTTACAATACTTTCATTGATGTAACCTGATGCCATTACAAAGGGACCGTAATTATTCATTGCCTCATTGCTCCTGAATATGGTAGCAATGCTTCCGGTATAACTATCTGCAAAAGCCTTCATAAATCCTGATTTTAGGGTAGAAGTGCCAGATGATGACGAATAGATGTATATATTTACGTAGTCATTGCCCAGTTTAATATTATTCAATGTCAGTATATGGCCGAATGTTACTCCCATCTTACTCCCGATGGAAGAGGACAGTGAGGCAGCATTTGCTGATGGGGTTGAATTATTATATGCCAGCAGTATCATATTCTGCGGGGCAAATCCACCGAAATTATGAACACTTATACCGTATTCTTTTGCTATGATAGAGGTCATATTGGCAGTTACTGCAACAGCACCGAACATTAAGCCATTGCTGTTCCACATTCCGTTATCTGCAGAGTTTTCCATGGCAAAGAAATTAAAAAGATCACCATTGGGGGTAATGATGCTCAATCCCGCATCATTGCTTCCATTGGTTATACTTGAAGATGAGACAGCAGGGTCTGACCTGACAGTGGCTGTATTATTGTGTATTACCATTGGAAATAAACCTTCAAGGGCCAGGCCCGGAATGTTATTTTCAGAAGAAGCTGCAGGGCTGTAACCGGACATCTGTTCCGGGGATGCAATTCCACCGGAAAATGCCATTGCAATGAATATAATGGCTATGAATATGGATAGGGCGGCAGCCACTGCCTTTTTAGAGATTTTTTTCTTTTTATGCAATAATCTGTAAGAAATAGTTCCCACAACAATTGAAGTGACTACAAAAATCAGGTAATTTTCTATGACACTGTAAGCAATTTCCATTACAATGGTCTTCAAACCTGATGTGGCGGAACCGGAGCTGACCGTTCCGGAAGATAACATGGAAGATAGATATGGAAGAAGTAGCCTCAAAATCGGTTCTGTGGCAATAGTAGCAAGATTGGTACCATAGGGAACAAATGCTGCTGAGGCAGTCACAGTTGCAACAATTGCGGATATGTTCCCGGAAAGAGAGGATATGCCATTAGATCCCAGCAGAGAGATGCCAAGTATGCCCAGCATGAGCATGGTTAATGTAGCAGTTGTCAGGAGGAATAATATAGTTGCTGAACCCCACGCACGTGTTCCCTTCCTTGCAGAAATTCCCACTATGACACCGATAGTGATCCATGTTTCCAGTATTATGCTGTTCTTGATGGGTGACCCTGCTATGAGGTATATTATACCCAGAATAAATGGAAACCGGAATCCGAAATACGGACCCAGCCAGTTTACAAGCGGAGAATAAGATAAAGATAATATTGCATATGAAGCAAACGTAATTGATACATAACCCACTATAATGGCGGTTAATTTTCCCATAATAGAACCATATTGCTATGGCTATATAAATTTATTTAACGTTTTTAAAATATTTGCCTATTCTGGATATTCCCTCTTTTATAGTATCCTGGGAAGCGGCATAGGAAATTCTGAAATGCTTGCTTGAACCGAATGGCCCACCGGGAGTTACTATTACATTCTGTTTGTCCAGAAGATCCATTGCAAGTTCAGAGTCGTCCATGGCTGCATCATATCCAGGGAAAGCGTAAAAAGCACCTTCAGGTTCATAGAGTGTAAGGCCATCTATTTCCCTGATCATTGAAACAGTTAGATCCCTTCTTTTCATGAATTCGGCCTTCATGGTTTCAACACTGTCTTCATCATCCAGCGCCCTCAGTGCTGCATACTGTGATATAGAGGGTGCACAGGTCATTGTCTGCTGCTGGACCTTGTTTGCGGCCTTTATAATGCTCTTTTCGGCAACCATATATCCAATTCTCCAGCCTGTCATGGCATAGCTTTTTGAAAAGCCACTGACCGTTATTGTTTTGTCCCGCATCTCTTCTATCGACCCGGGTGAGAACATTTTACCCTTATAAACAAGATCCTCGTATATCTCATCCGAAATTAAATAAAGATTGTTTTCAAGAATAAAGTCCGAAAGCTCTCTCAGGGACTTTTCACTGTAAACCTTTCCTGTAGGATTGACCGGATTATTGAACATGAATGCCTTTGTCCTTGGTGAAACATACTTCCTCATTGCATCGAAGTCCATTTCATAGTTCTCGTCTGTGGGCACTGTTATGGTTTTTCCCTCATTCAACTTTATTATATCAGGATATGACACATAATAGGGCGATGGTAGAAGTACTTCATCTCCC
>JAJZZW010000105.1 GCA_021797385.1 Thermoplasmata archaeon
TCCCTTAAATCCATAGCTTTCTGCCATGTTTTCTTTCTTATCAATCCAACATATCCACCTATGAAAATAGCCATGAATATTATGGAACTTGTGAATCCCACCACAGCTCCATAATCGATGAACAGAACTCCCTCTATAATAGAATTAAATGCGCCCACAAGATTGAGCATTCCATTGTAAAAGCCGTACATTGTTCCGGTGGTGCCTGTGGGAGAAAGGTCTATGGCATTTACGGCCCATGATCCAACTGTCAGATTCATCATACCTGCTCCTGCTGCAAGGAGAAGCACTGTTGGAATCAGTAAACGTGCAGTTCCAGTGAAGTATGATAAACCGATCATTACAATCATAATACTCATTGGAAGCAGGGAACCGATACGCCTGGCATTGACCTTTGTGAATTTCTTGAGAAGGCCATCATTCAGGGGGCCTGATCCGAGAAAGCCTATTATGAGGGCTGTATCAACCGCTGCGGTATATAATCCACTGGTTGTTACAGAATGAACAAAAGTTGAAAATAACAGGGTGGGAAGCCAGTAGAGAAAAGTATACAGAATATACCCGAATGACAGAAATATAAGGAGTGTGCCTATGCCAGCCTGTGTTGTAAAAACCATTTTCATTGTTTTTCTCCAAGCATCCTTAGGACCTACTTTTTTCTCATTTTTCTGCTCTTCTGTTTTGCCCTCGTTTATGTAATCCAGTTCAGCGGTGTTCACACCTTTATGTTCATCCGGGGTATCCCTTACATAATAATACCATATAAGGGCAAATACGATTCCCAGTGCACCGAAGAATATGAATGGGCCCGGCCATCCAAATAGTACGTATATGGCAACGCCTATTGTTGCTGCAACTACCGGTCCAACAGCTTGCCCCGCACCTGCCCAGGTATATGCTTTAGATTCATCATAGCGGTTTGTCCATGTTTTGGCACTCTTAGCATTAACAGGCCAGACAGGCCCCTCCCCGGCACCCATAAAGAGCCTGACTATTAACATTGAAAGAAAACTGAATGTCGCTGCTGTCAGAATGGTGAATACCGACCAGATTGCATAAAAAGTTGCCATTGATTTTCTGAGACCGAGTTTATCTACTATGGAACCTCCCGGGAAGTTGAATAATGCATAGGCCAGCGACCATCCAAATAATATCAATGAATATTCGGCTATTCCGGCACCTGCAACACCGTATGCGGAGACTGATTTGGTCCAGCCAAAGGCATATGCATATGCTGGTGCGGTAATTGTCCATATTTCCCTGTCCGCATAATTAAACATTATGGCAATAAAAAGCATAACGGGGATCATCCAGCGCACGTTAGTTTTTTTTGAGTTATTAACATTTTTCTTTACAGTTTCTTCTACCATACTATATCTGATATATCTAAATACTCAATCTATTTTAGCCTTGCGTTCCGGAACTATATATGAAAAATCCATAAAACTCATAGGTGCTAGGTTTCACATTTTCAAAAAATATTACTTGCCTGTTTTTATAAATCAATTCACATATTAGGTTTTCAAGTGCCCGGGGATTTTAATTTTTATTATCCCATGATTTAAGTTAATTTGTTTTTCTATAAAACAAAATATGGCATAAATTGTTTTATTAGGAAACAATTTCATATAACTTTGTAGCATATTTATGCGGAAGGCAACAAAATAATATTTAGAAAACTTATCTCTGAATGGCTAATAGGATATTTATCAGACGTACATAACATGGAACTAAATACGCCATTACAATCTAATAAAATTATTACTTTTCCATTTATCCTAAAAACAACCTCGATTTGTAGTTCTTTTTGAGAATCAAAATCTCCTTTATAGCCCTGGAACATTCTCATATTGCCCTTAGAAACCTTCTGAACACTTTCCTTGATTTTCTTGTCATAATGTAAAGGAAGGTATACGCGGTAATAGTGATGCTCGCGTGTATAAGCTACCATTCACTATCACGTACCTGGTACTCTCCCAAACCTATAGCCTTTGCATCCTTATGACAGTTTTCTATTGACCATCTTATGCTCCATGCCTTTATCATTTCTTCACCGGAAAGATAGTCTGATACTATGAATTTCTTCCTTTAATTCTCAGGATTGTGCAGAACAAAAAAGGTGACTGGTTCACTATTTGATAAATATACTGCGAACTCCCTCTGCAATGGGGACTCCTTTAAAGTATCAGAATCCCTTTCATGCATGGGAAGTGTTGATTCAATAATATCGTCCATGGTGTAAAACAAATCCCTGTTCTTTATTGCCATCCTTCCAATGTTGTAAAAGGATGCCTTCCTGTTGGGCTTTAATTCGGTAACATAATTACTGCCCAGGAACTTTACGCTTGAGTACCATGAGTCAACAATCTTGCATGCCACATTGGAGTTATTTTTCTGCTATGCTGAATATATCTTCCATAATCTCAAGCTTTGTTTTAAATTGTTCTCCAGACATTCTCTTAACATAAAACCTTGCAAGGAATGGATAGAATACCTTATTTTCAAGATCATATAGTCCAGAGGTAACAGGCTGGTTTGCAAGCACATTATTTCCTGATGCATGATCAAAGAACCATCCTACATACTACATGGCCTTTGAACCTGTATGATTCAATACTGTATCATCATCGATGAACATAACCCTATGGCTACCTATTAATGTTTTCATGAATTTTATATAGTTCTGTTCCAGAAGTTAATAATTTGAAATTAACAAATAATGGTCTGTATCCAAATACAGGGTGTTCCAGTGTTTGCAATAGCTCTCGGTTAACGGTACGACATAAAAACTACATAAAAATCTATCTATTTTTCAACAATTAAACAAAAGTTAGATAAATATCTTTAAATACGCTAGTATATTAAAATTATATGAATAATAAAGAAGATATAAAGCTTAGGAAGAATTCCATAGGATTCTGGGGAGTAGTTTTCTACGCAGTTGCTGTTATATTTCCTGCAGGTGCTTTTGCAGTTACTGGAGTGACTGCCATGACCTACGGTGGAGAAACAGCCCCACTTGCTTTTCTAGTTGGTGGCATTACATTATTCCTGGCCATAATTGCCATATACGTATTCAGTGAGCATATAGATAATGCCGGAGGTTATTATAAATATGTGGAAGCAGGCACACAAAACAAGGTGATTTCAAAAAGTGTGGGACTATGGAATGCTTTCTGGGTAATAGGAGATATGATAGCTGCAAGTATTGTAGTAGGATGGTTTACATGGGTGGGATTATCGACACTGCTTAACATAACTATTCCTCTGTACGGTGTTGTTTTATTGGCGCTTATAGTTCCAGTTCTGTATTTAATTGTAGGATATTTTGGGATCAAAGTAGCATCCGGAACTGCTATCACAATAGGTTTATTGCAACTTATTATTTTTACAGCACTTGCTATCGGTTTTGTGTCGAAAGCTCATTATAACAGTCTAGCATATTTTAATATAACTAACTCTCTTGATGGTTTGCACGGTTTCTTCTTGGCAATGGTAGTAGGTGCATTCTTGGCATATGGAGGATATGGTTCAGTAGTATCGTTGGGAGAAGAAGCAAAGTTATCAAAACAGAATCTCAAGAAATCTATTGTTACTGCCCTCTTAATCATGGTAGCATTTGATACATTCGTGGTTTATAGCATAGTAGCTGCAGCAGGCCCGAATCTTGCCATTGTAGATGGCCAGTTCGCGCCGGGGCTTTATATTGCCCAGCAGTTTTACGGTATTGATATAGCTATTTTTGCATTCATATTTGTGGTTATTGCACAGATATTTTCACCGGTTATATTTGGTAATAGTGGTGCCAGGACAATGTTCGCCCTTGCAAGGGACGGGCTGTTTCCTGAAAGCCTTTCAAAGTTACATAAAAAATATGGGAGTCCATATGTTGCAACAATTTGGTTATTTGTTATTGTTGTTGTGGGGGTTCTACTCACACTGTTTCCAATGGTTTATGTCTACGGAGAATCCAATGGACTCTTTGACAGTTTCGCACTCTGGGGAACCGTCATAACAATATTTACCTTGTTATATCATATAGCAACCAATAACTCTCTGGCTTTCTTTATAAAAAGAAATGGGATGAAAATGAAAACCGTGAGTTATATTATAGCTCCCACAGCTGGATCATTACTAATGGCAATAGCAATTTATTATTCTCTTGAGGGTCTTACCCTTCCACTTTCGATTATATACATAATGATACCTGTATGGATTATATTTGCAGTACTGGTTATTTATATCAGAAAAAATACTACAACAGTGGAAAGTGTCAAAGATTTGACAGGTGGGAAATAAATGGTGAAGCCAGAATTCCAACCCTTTGATGGAATAGTAACAGATGCTGACCGGTTCCATGTTATATGTGGGAAGCGGTATTTACTGGACTTTTCCGGGTCGGCAATGACTACCGGTTATAATTTCATCAAACCCGGTTGGTTCGTATCTCCTGTCAGCAGGCTAGTATTCAGAAATAGTTACACGGATGAACTCAAAAGAAAACTTATAGAAATGACCGGTTTTGAGAATGTCGCATTCAGTACCTCCGGAACAGAAGCCTGTGATACAGCTCTTTCAAGATTTGGTAAACCTATTATAGCACTGGAGGGAGCTTATCACGGACTCACTTTTCTGACCAGGCTGGTATCTAATGGTACGGGTTATGATGAAGAAAATAAGATAATCCACCTGAAATGCCCTGTTTCTGGTATTTCTACTGAAGATGCTATGGTATACAACTATGAAATTCTTAAGAACATCCATGTGAAACTCAATGGTGGAACAATGATTATAGAGTTGATACAATCGGATGGAGGAGTGAATGTTCTACCTGAGGAATTTGTCAGAGAACTATTTGTGCTGGCCAAAGATCTTGGATTGCACACAATTGTTGATGAGGTTTATACAGGATATGGTAGATCCGGTGAAATGTTTCTATATCAGAAATATCAGGTACAGCCCGATATGGTATGTATAGGAAAGGGAATGGCCGCAGGCCTGCCTCTTGGTGCGGTTCTTTATAATGATAACTGGGATTTACCCTATAATGATGTTGTTAGCATGTCTGCTGGTAGCATGCTCGTTTCACGCGTTGCAGTCGAGGTTATAAGGCAACTGGACGAAAATCAACTCTTTTCTGTAAGACAAAATGGAAAAGAAATTATTAATAGACTCTTAGCTATTAAAAACAATAGGATAACCTCTGTGAGAGGAAGAGGGTATATGATCGGAGTTGAACTTAATGATGGCAATGGAAAGCCAGATGGAAAATATGCACTGGAAATCAGAAATGGATTATTCGGCAGGGGCGTAGTGTGTTCACTTACAGGTGCTTCAAATAATGTGTTGAAGGTAACTCCTCCTGTTCTTATAGATAGGGAAAATTTGAATAAAGGAATTAGTATAATTGTAGATGAACTTGAAGAATAAATGAGGTAATAAAATGAATGTAGAGAATTATTTTAAATTAGAATACCATAATAAAACGGAAATAGCCGGGATACCTATTGATAACTGTGAAGTGCTGAGAATTAGAATACCCCTTAACCTTGTTTTTGCAATTTCTCTTGGCAACCAAGAATTTTATGATGGAATTATTGTAAAATTAAATTCTGTAAGCATTACAGGATACGGAGAGGCAGAAACAATAGCCGAAATTACCGGAGAAACACCAGATGTGTTATTCAATATTGTAACAGGAATTTTATCCATGCTTAACGGTAAAAAATTTGAAGGGATAGAAGACCTTTCTGAATTGATTAATCATTACTGCTATGGAAATACTGCTGCAAAAAGTGCTGTTGATATGGCATTTTACGATCTTCTGGGGAAATCATTGGGAGTACATGTTGTAAAAATCACTGGTGGTAATTTTAAACCAAGAATGACAAGTCTGACCATTCCTATTGGAACAAAAGAGGAAAGCCTGGCTCTCCTTGAAAAATATCAGGATTCCGGTGCTTCAATCATTAAGATAAAACTGGGAAAAGATGTGGACAGTGATATTATAAGAATAAAGTACATTGCTGAACATTTAAGAGATGGAGTCAGATTTTTTGCTGATGCAAACCAGGGATATAACTTAAGAAACGCTATAAAGATTTCGGGAATTTTACAGAGATATGAGGCCGTATTTTTTGAACAACCAATGAACAGATTAGACCTGAATGGTGCCAGGGAACTGAGGCACAAATCCGGGCTTCCGGTGATGCTCGATGAAAGTATATCCTCTCCAATGGATGTAATGAATGCAATCAGAATGGACGCCGCCGATATGATTAATGTGAAATTATCTAAAAGCGGTGGAATTCATCAAGCTATAAAGGCACTTACTGTAGCACAGGCGGCTGGAATGGATGCCATGGTGGGTTGTATGCTGGAATCTAAACTGGGGATAGCAGCTTCTCTTGTAGTTGCAAATAGCGTTAATAATGTAAAATTTACTGATTTAGATGGATTCACATATCTTTCAGAGCAACCATTTAAGGGTGGTCTAAATTTCGAGAATGGAAGGGATGATCTATTGAACGGTGAAGGATTTGCTGTAAAACTAAACAGTGAATTTTAATTATGTCCATCCTTGCCTTACTGTAATGATAATATGGATTCTCAGGTTCCAGTTTTATTGCATTGTTAAATTCATTAACTGCCTCACTGTAACGCTGGATGTCTGCTAAATCAAGTCCCTTGTTTCCATAATAATAGGATTTCTGTGGATCCAGTTTGATTACCTCATCGTATTCCTTTATTGCATCGTCCCAGCGCTTGATGGAATCGAGTGCAGTTGCACGGTTATAATGAAAATTGGGATCTTTGGGATCAAGCGCAATAGCATTTTCATAGGCTATTAT